>NZ_JABMCU010000061.1:0-21835 GCF_013179605.1 Enterobacter sp. CM29
CTTGCTGCGCACTTTGTGCCTGCTCAGCAGGGGCGGCCCGAGCAGCCGCTCAATATCAGCCATGCCATTATGCTGATTGTCGCCATTTTACTGCTGGTCTACAGCGCCAAAACCGCCCTGAAAGGGGTGCTGTCGCCGTGGATGGTGGCCTCTACGCTGCTTACCGGGGCGGTGATGCTGTTTATTTTCGTCCGTATCCAGCTGCGCGCGCGCGTACCAATGATCGACATGCGTCTGTTTTGCCATCGCATTATTTTAAGCGGCGTGGTCATGGCGATGACCGCCATGATTGCGCTGGTGGGCTTTGAACTGCTGATGGCGCAGGAGTTGCAGTTCGTGCATGGTTTTACGCCGTTTGAAGCAGGGATATTTATGCTGCCGGTGATGGTGGCGAGCGGATTTAGCGGGCCGATCGCGGGTGTGCTGGTCGGGCGTCTGGGGCTGCGCATTGTCGCGGCCGGAGGCATGGGGCTAAGCGCGATCAGTTTTATCGGCCTGTCGACGCTCGATTTCAGCACCCAACAGTGGCAGGCGTGGAGCCTGATGGTGCTGCTGGGCTTCAGTGCCGCCAGCGCACTGCTGGCATCGACGTCAGCGATCATGGCTGCCGCGCCGAAAGAGAAAGCGGCCGCGGCAGGCGCGATCGAAACCATGTCCTACGAGCTGGGCGCTGGTCTCGGGATCGCCATTTTCGGTCTGCTGTTAACCCGCAGCTTTTCGGCGTCAATTGTACTGCCGCAGGGGCTGAGCGCGTCGCTGACCGATAAAGCCTCGTCGTCCATCGGTGAAGCGATGAAGGTCGCGCAGGAGCTGACGCCGTCACTGGCCGAGCCGGTGATGACGGCGGCGAAAACCGCGTTCATCACCTCGCACAGCGTGGCCCTGGGCAGTGCGGGAGCCATGCTGATGATTCTGGCGATCGGGATCTGGTTTAGTCTGGCGAAGGTCGGAGGGCAGCAGTAAAAAAAAGGCCAGCCGCGAGGGCTGGCCTTTTGAACTAACACATCTTAGAACTGGTAGGTCAGACCTACAGCCACGATGTTGTCGGTAGCCACTTTGGCATCTTTGGTGAACTGGCTGTCATCCACGAGGTTGATTTTGTAATCAACGTAGGTGGACATGTTTTTGTTGAAGTAGTAGCTCGCGCCAACGTCAACGTATTCAACCAGGTCCTGGTCGCCATAAGAACCGATGTCTTTACCTTTGGATTTCAGGTAAGCGATGGATGGACGCAGACCGAAGTCAAACTGGTACTGAGCCACAACTTCGAAGTTCTGTGCTTTGTTGGCAACGTGACCGCTACCGAACGCCGTCATGTTGCGGGTTTCAGAGTAGGTGGTTGCCAGGTAGATGTTGTTCGCATCGTACTTCAGGCCAGCAGCCCAGACTTCTGCGTTTTCGCCACCGGCGTTCAGGTTGCTTGCAGCACGAACCTGACGGTCAGTACGGTCAGATTTAGCGTAGGTCGCACCCACACCGAAGCCGTCGAATTCATAGGTAGAAGACAGACCCCAGCCGTCACCGTTGGATTCGGTGATCTCTGAACGGTCGTTTTTACCCTGGTACTGGGCAGCCACGTTCAGGCCGTCAACCAGACCAAAGAAGTCGGTGTTACGGTAGGTGGCAACGCCAGTGGTACGACCGGTCATGAAGCCGTCAGTCTGCGTCCAGGTATCGCCACCGAACTCTGGCAGAACGTCAGTCCATGCGCCGATGTCATAAGCAACACCGTAGTTACGACCGTAGTCGAAGGAACCGAATTCATCGAATTTCAGACCAGCGAAGGCCAGACGGGTTTTGTTGCCGTCGGAACCCTGAGCTTCAGAGCGGTTGCCCTTGAACTCATATTCCCACTGGCCGTATCCGGTCAGTTGATCGTTGATCTGAGTTTCACCTTTGAAGCCCAGACGAACGTATGTTTTGTCGCCGTCGCTACCAGCATCATCAGAAAAATAGTGCAGACCAGTAACTTTGCCGTACAGATCCAGTTTGTTACCGTCTTTGTTAAAAACTTCAGCCGCGTTAACAACGCCAGCCGCCAACATGGAAGTCACTGCCACTGCAACTAATTTAAGTTTCATCTTAACTAACCCTTATAATTTTATTTAGGTATTTCCTAAGCCACCTGAGCGATTTTTAAACGAGGCTTATCGTCAATGGCAGACTATTTTTAAAATTCCGTAGACTGCTTTCAATAATAAGTTTCAAAATATTAAAGATAATTTCAATTAGTGTGATCCTGATCCGATAAATTTCCCTTAAATCGCTCAATAAGGTTAATTTATATACATAAATTGATTATTAACAAAACACGATAATAAGGCTGGAAATAGTTGCCATGCGTTTTTGTTTTTAGAGGGAGATAAAAGGGCTTGGCAGATAATCTCACGGAATGGGGCGCGTTATTGACTTTGAAAACAGTGGTTTGTGGATTTGTCCGGAAGCCAGCAACTGCTTTTTAAAAGAAACATCCAGAAATAAACTATTGCACTATGTGCTATATAGCGCGGGAATATTGGGGTTGAATTAATTACCTGCGTTGTCAGTTTATGTCAATTTCCACAACGGATCTGACTTTGTGTGAATACTCTATACAGAAATAGAAATACACACGAATGTTATAAATAATATTCTTTACTGTGATCACATATTAAAATAATGTTAATTTTTACCGGGCATAATTCGTGCCCGGTAAAAATAAAAATGCTATTTGCGGGTGGCATACCAGCAAAGTAATGATCCGGCGCAAACCATTAATGCACCTTGCCAGAATGAGAATGAAAGCGGAGAGCTCAGCATAATAGCCGCCAGCGCGGCAGAGAGTACCGGGGTGAAGTAGGAGACGGCCGCAAGCACCGTGACGTTACCGTGGAGGATCCCAATGTTCCAGGCGGCGTAGCCAAAGCCAAGGGCAACACCACACATCAACAGCTTCACGACTACCGGCACGCTGAATACCATTTCGGGCTGATCGCTGACGGCATATTTGACCCACAGGCTCAGGGCGGTCAGCAGGACGAAAAGAGTAATGCCATTTTGCCCTCTGGCATACCTGCTGGTGACGGTGCAGTAGGCGGCCCAGATAAAGGCACCGGCAAATGCCAGCCCGTAGCTCAGCGGGCTGGAAACGATGTTCTGCATGATGTCGTGAACGTGCAGCCCGTTTTCGCCGCCTAAGACCCAGCCCACGCCCAACAGGGAGATCGCTAAGCCGGGGATCACCCACAGGGTGGATTTTTGTCCGTTGAACAAAATGGCGAACAAAATCGTCAGGCTTGGCCAGAGATAATTGACCATGCCCACCTCAATTGCCTGCGAGCGCGTCGCGGCAAAGCCAAGCGACAGGGCAAGGCACATTTCATAGCTGACAAACAGGACGCTGCCCGCAATGAGATAGCCTTTCGAAAACCGTTTAATATCAGGGAAACCTACCGTCGCCAGACACAATAATCCGCTGACGGTGTAGATCATCGCTGCGCCCCCCACCGGGCCAAGTCCCTCACTGACGCTGCGGATGAGACCCACCATGGTGCTCCACAGCAGTATGGCCACCAGGCCAATCAGCGTTGCTCTTTTTCTGTCCATTACCCTGCCAGTCTCATAAAAATCAAAGGGTAAACTTATAGCATCTAACCCATTCACCAGGCGAATTTTCTGTTTCGCGGTTAACCCGAAAGGAGTAATAAATCATACCAGCGGTGACTATTAAGGGGGCGAAGTTCGGCGACCTTGATTTGACGCAAAAAAAACAGGGGCTTTGCTGTTAGTTTGCGGCGCGAAGTCTTATCAGATAACGAGGACAGCAATGGACGTCAGCCGCAGACAATTTTTTAAAATCTGCGCGGGCGGTATGGCCGGAACAACAGCCGCAATGCTGGGATTCGCTCCCAAAATGGCGCTGGCTCAGGCACGCAACTATAAACTGCTGCGCGCGAAAGAGATCCGTAACACCTGCACATACTGCTCCGTGGGTTGTGGGCTATTAATGTATAGCCTGGGTGATGGCGCGAAGAACGCCAAAGAAGCGATTTATCATATTGAAGGGGACCCGGACCATCCGGTGAGCCGCGGGGCGCTTTGCCCGAAAGGGGCGGGGCTGCTGGACTACGTCCACAGTGAAAACCGTCTGCGCTATCCGGAATATCGTGCGCCGGGCTCTGATAAATGGCAGCGCATCTCCTGGGACGAGGCCTTCTCACGTATTGCAAAACTGATGAAAGCGGATCGCGACGCCAACTTTATTGAAAAGAACGAGCAGGGCGTTACGGTAAACCGCTGGACCTCCACCGGGATGCTGTGTGCGTCTGCGGCAAGTAATGAGACCGGCATGCTGACGCAAAAATTTGTGCGCTCCCTCGGCATGCTGGCGGTTGATAACCAGGCGCGCGTCTGACACGGACCAACGGTAGCAAGTCTTGCTCCAACATTTGGTCGCGGTGCGATGACCAACCACTGGGTTGATATCAAAAACGCAAACGTCGTGGTGGTGATGGGCGGTAACGCCGCTGAAGCCCATCCGGTGGGATTCCGCTGGGCGATGGAAGCGAAAAACAACAACGATGCGACACTGATTGTCGTCGATCCACGCTTTACGCGTACGGCATCGGTGGCTGATATTTATGCGCCGATCCGCTCCGGTACGGATATTACGTTCCTTTCCGGCGTGCTGTTGTACCTGATCGAAAACAATAAGATTAACGCGGAATACGTTAAGCATTACACCAATGCCGCCCTGCTGGTGCGGGAAGATTTCGCCTTCGAAGATGGCCTGTTCAGCGGCTATGACGCAGAGAAACGTCAGTACGATAAATCGTCCTGGAACTATCAATTCGACGAAAACGGCTACGCGAAACGCGATGAGACCCTGACCGATCCGCGCTGCGTGTGGAACTTGCTGAAACAGCATGTTTCCCGTTATACGCCAGACGTGGTGGAAAACATCTGCGGTACGCCGAAAGCAGACTTCCTGAAAGTATGTGAAGTGCTGGCCTCCACCAGTGCCGCCGACAGAACAACCACCTTCCTGTACGCGCTGGGCTGGACGCAGCATACCGTGGGCGCGCAGAACATCCGTACCATGGCGATGATCCAGCTGCTGCTCGGCAACATGGGGATGGCCGGTGGGGGCGTGAACGCCCTGCGCGGACACTCCAACATTCAGGGCTTAACCGATCTCGGCCTGCTGTCGACCAGCCTGCCGGGTTACCTGACCCTGCCGTCGGAGAAGCAGACCGACTGGCAAAGCTGGCTTGACGCCAACACGCCAAAAGCGACGCGTCCGGACCAGGTGAACTACTGGAGTAACTATCCGAAGTTTGCCGTCAGTCTGATGAAATCGTTCTACGGCGATGCGGCGCAGAAAGAGAATGACTGGGGCTTTGAGTGGTTGCCGAAATGGGATCAGGCTTACGATGTCATCAAGTATTTCAACATGATGGATAAGGGCGACGTCACGGGGTATATCTGCCAGGGCTTTAACCCGGTGGCGTCATTCCCGGATAAAAACAAAGTCGTTCGCAGCCTGAGCAAGCTGAAGTACATGGTGGTTATCGATCCGCTGGTCACCGAAACGTCTACGTTCTGGCAGAACCACGGCGAGTCTAACGATGTCGATCCGGCATCCATTCAGACCGAGGTGTTCCGACTGCCATCGACCTGCTTTGCGGAAGAGGACGGTTCTATTGCCAACTCTGGCCGCTGGCTACAGTGGCACTGGAAAGGTCAGGATGCGCCGGGTGAAGCGCGTAATGACGGCGAAATTCTGGCCGGGATTTACCATCGTCTGCGCGAAATGTACCGCACCGAAGGCGGCAAAGGCGCAGAGCCGCTGCTGAAGATGAGCTGGAACTACAAGCAGCCGGATCATCCTGAGTCCGAAGAGGTGGCAAAAGAGAACAACGGCGTGGCGCTGGCCGACCTGTACGATGCCAACGGCAATCTGGTGGCGAAGAAAGGCCAGTTGCTCAATAGCTTCGCGCTGTTGCGTGACGACGGCACCACGGCCTCGTCATGCTGGATCTACACCGGCAGCTGGACGGAGCAGGGTAATCAGATGGCCAACCGTGATAACGCCGATCCGTCAGGCCTGGGCAACACGCTGGGCTGGGCATGGGCGTGGCCGTTGAACCGCCGCGTACTGTACAACCGTGCCTCCGCAGACGTGAACGGTAAGCCGTGGGATCCGAAACGCATGCTGATCGAGTGGAACGGCACGAAGTGGACGGGGAACGATATCCCGGACTTCAACACCGCCGCGCCGGACAGCAACACCGGGCCGTTTATCATGCAGCCGGAAGGGTTGGGGCGTCTGTTTGCCATCGACAAGCTGGCGGAAGGGCCGTTCCCGGAACATTACGAGCCGATGGAAACGCCGCTCGGCACTAACCCGCTGCACCCGAACGTGGTCTCCAGCCCGGTAGTGCGTATCTATGAAGATGACGTGATGCGTTTAGGTAAAAAGGACAAGTTCCCGTATGTCGGAACTACCTACCGCCTGACTGAGCATTTCCATACCTGGACCAAACATGCGCGGCTTAACGCCATCGCGCAGCCGGAACAGTTTGTGGAGATAAGCGAAACGCTGGCGAAGGCGAAAGGCATTGCCAATGGCGATCGCGTGACGGTGAGCAGCAAGCGCGGCTTTATTCGCGCGGTAGCGGTGGTCACCCGTCGTCTGCAAAGTCTGAACGTACACGGCCAGCAGGTAGAAACCGTCGGCATCCCGCTGCACTGGGGCTTTGAAGGGGTGGCGCAGAAAGGTTACATCGCCAATACCCTGACGCCAAACGTCGGCGATTCCAACTCACAAACGCCGGAGTATAAAGCGTTTCTGGTCAACATCGAGAAAGCGTAAGGAGCGATTAAATGGCGATGGAAACACAAGACATTATTAAACGCTCCGCGACCAACCCGATAACGCCCGCGCCTCGCGCGCGGGACTACAAGGCAGAAGTCGCCAAGCTGATCGATGTCTCCTCCTGCGTGGGCTGTAAGGCCTGCCAGGTGGCCTGCTCGGAGTGGAACGATATCCGCGACGAGGTGGGGCACTGCGTTGGCGTTTACGATAACCCGGCTGATCTGAGCGCCAAGTCCTGGACGGTGATGCGCTTTAGCGAAACCGACCAGAACGGCAAGCTGGAGTGGCTAATCCGTAAAGACGGCTGTATGCACTGTGAAGATCCGGGCTGCCTGAAGGCATGCCCGTCTGCGGGTGCAATTATTCAGTACGCCAACGGGATCGTCGACTTCCAGCAGGATAACTGTATCGGCTGCGGCTACTGCATCGCAGGCTGTCCGTTTAATATCCCGCGCCTCAATAAAGAAGATAACCGGGTCTATAAATGCACGCTGTGTGTCGATCGCGTCAGCGTCGGACAGGAGCCTGCCTGCGTGAAGACCTGTCCTACCGGGGCTATCCACTTCGGCACCAAAAAAGAGATGCTGGAAGTGGCACAGCAGCGGGTGGATAAGCTCAAAGCGCGCGGCTATGACAAGGCCGGGATTTATAACCCGCAGGGCGTGGGCGGTACGCACGTCATGTATGTTCTGCACCACAATGACCAGCCGGAGCTGTATCACAATCTGCCGAAGGATCCGGCGATCGATACCTCAATCAACCTCTGGAAAGGGGCGCTTAAGCCGCTCTCAGCGGCGGGCTTTATCGCCACCTTTGCCGGGCTGATTTATCACTACATCGGTATCGGGCCGAATAAAGAGGTGGATGACGACGAGGAGGAGCATCATGAGTAAGTCGAAAATGATAGTGCGCACAAAATTTGTCGATCGCGCCTGTCACTGGACGGTGGTCATCTGCTTCTTCCTGGTGGCGGTATCCGGCATTTCGTTCTTCTTCCCGACGCTACAGTGGCTAACGGAAACCTTCGGGACACCGCAGATGGGGCGCATTCTGCATCCGTTCTTCGGCGTACTGATTTTCGTGGTGCTGATGTTTATGTTTGTACGTTTCGTTCATCACAACATCCCTGACAAGCAGGATATTCCGTGGCTAAAAGGGATTGTTGAGGTTCTGAAAGGCAACGAGCATAAAGTCGCGAAGGTGGGCAAATATAACGCCGGGCAGAAGATGATGTTCTGGACCATCATGAGCATGATTTTTGTGCTGCTGGTGACCGGGGTGATCATCTGGCGTCCGTATTTTGCGCACTATTTCCCGATTCAGGTAGTGCGTTATGCGCTGCTGATCCACGCGACCTCGGCCATTATTCTGATCCACGCCATTCTGATCCATATGTATATGGCATTCTGGGTGAAAGGATCGATCAAAGGCATGATTGAAGGGAAGGTGAGCCGCCGCTGGGCGCAGAAGCACCATCCGCGCTGGTACCGCGACGTTGAGCGTCTTGAAGCGCAAAAAGAGAGTTCGGAAGGGTTGAAGTAAACCTCGCGCCGTCGGCATTGTCCGGCGGCGCTGCGCTTGTGCTGGTCTGCTTCCCTGTATCAAAACCGCTCTGCAATATACCGGAAGGGATATTTTGTTGGCTTCACTTTGCCGATCTTGCGTTTCGGTAAATCCACCTTGTCAACGTGAATTTCTTTATAGGGGATCTGTGAAAGCAGATGCGAAATAATATTCAACCGAACCCGTTTTTTATCTTCTGAGCGCGCCACAAACCACGGCGCCCAGGCGGTGTCGGTCGCTTTAAACATCGCATCACGGGCGAGGGTATATTCATCCCATAGATTGAAAGATTTTATGTCCATTGGAGACAGCTTCCAGATCTTGCGACCATCATTAATGCGATCGCGCAGGCGGCGTTCCTGCTCTTTTGGCGTTACTTCAAGCCAGTATTTCAACAATATGATCCCGGCATCGACCATCGCTTTTTCCATCACCGGCGTTCCATCAAGAAATTTGTCGGCCTGCTCTTCGGTACAGAAACCCATTACTCTTTCCACGCCTGCGCGGTTGTACCAGCTCCGGTCAAAAATGACGATTTCACCGGCAGAGGGCAGATGGGGAACGTAACGCTGAAAATAGAGCTGACTTTTCTCTTTATCGGTGGGGGCCGGTAACGCAACAACGCGAAACACCCGGGGGCTGACGCGTTCGGTGATGGCTTTGATGGCGCCGCCTTTACCCGCGCCGTCTCGCCCTTCAAAAACAATACAGACCTTTAACCCTTTGGCGACCACCCATTGCTGGAGCTTAACCAGTTCAACATGGAGGCGGCGAAGCTCTTGCTCGTACGCTTTGGTTTTGAGCGGCGCGTTTATAACGACATCATCAACAACACGGGTTTTCTTCTTACTGACCATGGCGGGTCTCCCTATGGGTCCGGTCGCGGGATCGAGGCCGTACTAAGCGTGTAATCGGCCTGAATGAATGGATTAATGTGTCAGAAAGCTGATTTGAACTGGTTCACCATACAAGTTTAATCAATAATGCACGCTGCGTATTTTTTAACAGTGGTCGCGGTATGAAAAAAACAATTTTTTCGTTAGCACTGGCTACCTTTGGCCTGGGAATGGCTGAATTTGGCATCATGGGCGTGCTGACAGAACTGGCTCATGATACGGGCATTTCGATTCCCTCCGCCGGAAATATGATTTCGTTTTACGCTTTTGGCGTGGTGATCGGCGCGCCAATTGTGGCGCTGTTCTCCAGTAAATTTTCGCTGAAAACAACGCTGCTGTTTCTGGTGGCGATGTGCGTCGTCGGTAACGCGCTCTTTACCTTCTCTGACACCTACATGGGGCTGGCGGCGGGGCGCTTAATCTCTGGTTTCCCGCATGGCGCGATTTTCGGTGTGGGGGCGATAATCCTGTCAAAAATTGCGCCACCGGGTAAGGTGACGGTTGCTGTAGCAGGGATGATTGCCGGGATGACCGTTGCCAATTTGCTTGGCGTCCCGCTCGGGACCTGGCTGGGACATGAATTTAACTGGCGTTACACCTTCTTTTTGATTGCCGTCTTTGATGCGCTGGTGATCCTCTCTGTTCTGCTGTGGGTGCCAGACATTCACGACACGACAACCACCCGGCTGACAGAACAATTCCACTTCCTGAAAAAACCGGAACCGTGGCTGATTTTTGCCGCTACGATGTTTGGCAATGCCGGGGTGTTTGCCTGGTTTAGCTTCGTGAAGCCGTTTATGGTCAACGTGTCAGGCTTTTCCGAGGGCGTCATGACCGCGATCATGATGCTGATGGGGCTGGGCATGGTGCTGGGTAATGTTTTCAGCGGCAAGCTGTCGTCGCGCTTTAGCCCGCTGCGCATTGCTGCCACCACCGACATGGTGATTGTGGCTTCGCTGCTGTTACTGTTCGCGTTTGGCGAGCTTAAAACAGCTTCACTGGTAATGGGGTTCGTCTGCTGCGCCGGGCTGTTTGCGCTCTCTGCGCCGCTGCAAATACTGCTGCTGCAAAATGCGAAAGGCGGCGAGATGTTGGGGGCCGCAGGCGGGCAAATGGCGTTTAACCTCGGCAGCGCAATAGGCGCGTATTTCGGTGGAATGATGATTACGCTCGGCTTTAGCTGGAGCTATGTCACGCTTCCGGCAGCGATCTTATCCTTCTCAGCAATGACCTCTCTGTTGATGTACGGTTTTTTATGTGCCAAAAAGCGTCAGGCCAACGCAGGAGCGCTGGCCTGATTTCACGCTTTGCCCGCTGGTCGCGGGCACAGGAGGGGACTACACGAATTTCGCCAGTGGGTCAGCGGCGGCAAATGCGACAGCTTTGTCTGCTGCTGGCGGGTAAATCAGTTCGTTGGTGATGGCGACTTTGATCTTTTTGCCTTCCTCGCGCACGGATTTAACACGCTGTTCCCAGCCCTCGGTGTACACCGCGCCCCAGCCACCCAGATCCAGACAGGTGACGTAATTCACCTGACGGTAAGGGTACGGCTCCAGATTTAACAGGCTGGCAGCTGCGTTATGTCCGGCGAATTTCCCCAGCTGGATCGCGTGCTGGCAGGTCATCAGTGCCGTGTTGCCCGCATCGTCCGTTTTGGCGTGAGCCATATCACCCGTCGCGTAAACCTCCGAATGCGCAGGGACCTGCAACGTGTCGGTGACGATAAGGCGTCCCTGAGTGTCGCGTTCCCCGTCAATTTGCAGGCTGAGGGGGTTAGCTTCTACCCCTGCCGTCCACACTACAGTCGCGCTGGCAATGCGCTCTCCGTTTTTCAGCGTCACGCCGCTGGCATCAATAGCTTCAATTTCACTGTTTAAACGCCATTCAACGTCCAGAGCGTTGCTTGCTTCTTCAATGGTGTTACGCAGCGCCTCGCTGTAACGCCCGCCAATGGTTGCACCTCTTTCAACTACGATCACTTTAGTCTTTGTATCGGCGCCGAAGCGGGTGCGAAGACGATCAGGGAGTTCCGTTGCCAGCTCAATGCCGGTAAAACCGCCGCCACACACGACCACGGTATTGCGTTCTGGGGTGGAGGGGCGCGAAACCAGCGAATCAAGATGTTGCTCGAACAGCCTGGCGGAGTCGAGTTGGTCGATATCAAATGCGTATTCAGTCAGACCGGCAATCGGCGGACGTTTAGTCTGGCTACCGGTTGCGAGGATCAGACGTTCCCAGTTGACTTCGGCAATGGCGCCGTTTGAATCGCGATACAAAACGGTTTTAGATGAGGTATCAATACGTTGTGCTTCGCCCGAAATAAAGGCAATACCCAGCTCAGCAAACAGTTCGGTCAGTGGCGCGACCATCGTCGACACGTTCTCTTCATAAAAACGTGGACGAACGCGCAGTTCCGGCACCGGGGCCAGCACGGCAATGCTGAGGCTATTATTACCTTCCAGAGCAGAAAGACGCGCGGCGCTGACCGCAGCCCACATACCGGAAAACCCACTACCCACAATTAAAATCTGCTTTTTCATACTCGATCCTTTTGTTCGTCAGGCTGTGTGTCTGACATAACTGCCACTATACTTGTCGGAGTTAACTGCGACAACTTCTTTCTGAGTTAAAATTCGTTATAATGCAGCGAACAATGACCCGGAGTGAGCCATGGCGTTTTACAGTTCTGGTGTGGAATATGGCATTCATAGCCTGATGTGTATGGTGGATGCAAAAGGCAATGAGCGTGAGATGAGCGTCCGGGAGATGGCGGCCTTGCAGGGCGTACCGTACGACTATCTTGGGAAGATTTTCACTCGTTTGTCACGCGCGGGGCTGGTTATCAGCACCGAAGGCAAGGGGGGAGGATTCCGGCTGGCGCGTCCGGCAGAGCTGATCAGCGTGCTGGACGTGGCGCACGCCATCGACGGCGATAAGAATATGTTCGAATGTCGGGAAGTGCGTCAGCGCCTGGCGGTATTTGATGAAACGCCACCGGCCTGGGTCTGTGACGGACCGTGCGGGGTGCGATCGGTTATGGACAGCGCGCAGCAGCGGATGGAAGAGGAGTTAGGACGCCATACCATCCTGGATCTGGCGCGGAAGATGTATCGAAAAGCGCCGGACACGTTCCAGATCGAGGTTCAGGAGTGGATTTCCGATCGCCGTTCGTCTACGTGACAGGCCGGGCAGGGCAAACCCGCTACCCGGCCACCGCGGTTAAGAACGTAAATCAATCACCATACGGCCACGGATCTGGCCCTGTTCCATCTCTTTAAAGATGGCGTTGATATCTTCCAGTGGGCGCATCGTGACTTTCGGAACCACCTTACCTTCAGCCGCAAACTGGAAGGCTTCGAGCAGATCCTGACGAGTACCCACCAGAGAGCCCACCACCTGAATCCCATCCAGGACCAGACGTGGAATATCCAGGCTCATCGCTTCCGGCGGCAGGCCAACAGCCACCACGCGGCCTCCGGCGCGAACCGCGTCAACAGCAGAGTTGAAGGCCGCTTTCGCTACCGCCGTCACCACTGCCGCATGTGCGCCGCCGGTTTTCTCCTGAATCACTTTTGCCGCATCTTCACTGCGGGAGTTCACGGTTAAGTCTGCGCCCATGCTGGCAGCGAGCTTCAACTGCTCGTCATTCACGTCAATGGCGATAACTTTCGCATTAAAGACATTTTTGGCGTATTGCAGTGCGAGGTTGCCCAGACCGCCAAGGCCATAGATCGCAATCCACTGGCCGGGTTTGATCTCAGAGACTTTTACCGCTTTGTAGGTGGTGACCCCAGCGCAGGTGATGCTGCTGGCCGCCGCAGAGTCCAGCCCCTCCGGGACTTTAACCGCGTAATCCGCGGTCACGATGCACTCTTCTGCCATGCCGCCGTCGACGGAGTAACCCGCGTTTTTTACGTCACGGCACAGAGTTTCGTTGCCGGTATTACAATATTCACAGTGGCCACAGCCTTCGAAGAACCACGCCACGCTTGCACGATCGCCAACTTTCAGTGACGTGACGCCCGGACCAATCTCTTTGACAATACCAATCCCTTCATGGCCGAGGATCACCCCGGTCTTGTCGCCAAAATCGCCATTTTTAACATGGAGATCGGTATGGCAAACGCCACAGCACTCCATCTTCAGCAGCGCTTCACCATGTTTGAGCGCGCGTAAGGTTTTCTCTGTAACGTTAACCTGATGATCCTGAGTGACAACAGCAGCCTTCATGTGTTTCTCCTTTTACTAATGAGTATCTGCATAGCAGGTGTAATACCCATTAAGGATTAATACTTTGGCGCTGTAATGCAAGGCAACCGCAACATAATGTCATCAATTAATTCAGTTTCAGATTAAGAATACGGTGATCCTCTAATAATCAGTAGGGGAAAACGCTAACGTAAAAAACCCGGCGTAACGACCGCCGGGTACAGATTTATAGTTGGGCTTCTATCTCCTCAATCTCTCTTCGCCATTGCGCCTGCAACTGCGGTTTTTGGTGTTTTGGCTTGCGCGCCAAATCCTCTTCCAGCAGCATTTCCAGGGCAACCAGGCGTTCGAGCAGATCGTCAGACGCTGAAGGTGGTGCCTTCGATGCAGTCTTCGATGCCCCAGGCACCACCGGACCGGTGCCCGCACGCAGGCGCTCAAACACCGCCTCCGCATCGTGCCATTCGCTAAGCCTGCCGTCCTCAATCAGCCAGTAGCGGTTACAGCTCTGGCTAATTAACTGACGATCGTGGCTCACCAGCAGCACTCCGCCTTCAAACTGTTGCAGTGTTTCCGCCAGCGCCTCTTTGCCTTCCATGTCCAGGTGGTTGGTTGGCTCATCCAGCATCAGAAGGCTATAGCGAGCAAGCGTCAGGCCGATGAACAGCAGGCGCGAACGTTCCCCACCGCTCAGCGTCCTGACTTTTTGTCCGTGTCGCGCCCACGGGAACCCGGCACTGATGAGGGCCATTTTACGGGTCTGCGGATCTGGCGCGAAAGGCTCCAGCGCGTCAAAGATTGTTGCCTCCTCCGAAAGCTGATTCAGCGTCTGATCGTAATAGCCTGGCGACACGCGAGGATGAAGTTTCAGGCCAGTCTCTGAAGGTTCACCTGTGAAATGCCGCCAGATAAGCTTCATCAGTGATGATTTGCCGCAGCCATTACGCCCGACGATAGCCACGCGATCGCCACTTCTAAGCCGCGCAATGTCGACGTGAAACAGCTCAGACAGGCCAGGCTCAGGCGCTACGCTTAGGTTTTCCATCTCCAGTAGCCGGTCTGCCCGCAGGGCGTCACCGCGCAGGGTTAATGTCCACGGACTGCCTGCGGTGAGCTCTGTCTGACTCTCCTTAAGCCGTTCGACCTGCTTTTCCATCTGTTTGGCTTTGCGGGCCAGATCTTCGTTATCGTAGACCTTGCCCCAGGTGGCCAGCCGTCTGGCACTGGCGGTTACGCGATCAATCTCCTTTTGCTCCGCCTTATGCCGCAGCGCATCACTTTCGTCTTTGGCTACCAGCGCCTGACGCGCGGCGGTGCAGGGAAGGGCGAAGTAGTGCAACATCTTATCGCGCAGGATCCAGCTGCCGTTGGTGACGGCATCCAATAGTTGCCTGTCGTGTGAGACCAGCACAAAGCTGCCGGACCAGTTCTGTAAAAACTGTTCCAGCCAGAGCAGGGTCGGCAAATCGAGGTGGTTACTCGGTTCGTCCAGCAGTAACAGATCTGGATCGCCGATCAGCGCCCGCGCCAGCAGGAGACGCGTGTGCTGCCCGCCGCTCAGCGTTGCCGACGTTAAGGCCATGTCCTGCGGTGTAAAGCCCATACCCGCCAGCAGCGTTTCAGCTTTCCAGTGCAGACTCTCGCGTTCAGTCGCGGGCAGTTGCGCCAGCACGGCATCCAGCATGGTCAGGGGATAAATGGCTTCTGGCAGGTGTTGCTCAACGCGCGCCATCAGACAGTATCTGGCCAATGCGACGGTTCCGGCAGCAGGGGAGTCTGTGCCGTCCAACACCTTCAGCAACGTACTTTTGCCGCAGCCGTTGTCGCCCAGCAGGCCAATGCGGTCGCCTTTTTTCAGCGTAAAGGAGAGGGAGTCGAACAGCGTGCCAAACGCCGTATCAACACGTAAAGATTGTGCAGTAAGTAAAGTGCTCATTGTTGCTTACCCAAGAGTTACAGGCATGTTTATGCCTCGTCAAACATCGCTGACGATAACTCAGTAAGCCCGAGAGAAGGGATTTCAGGGGTTGGTGTCTTCGCTCAAGCGGAAGTTATCGCAGCACGATACCGATAACGCTTGAGCTGGTGCGATCACCAAATGTATGTGAAACATTGAAAATTTCACAGTACAGCATAATTGGCCTCCTTATAAGTTAAGTGATTATTAGTAACCATCACTATACAACATTTTCATAGAATGAACATACTACTGCGGCAAAAAGCGATATCTTCGGTTGCGGATACAGAACTAAGCGCGTGATGTGATAAAAGGAAGGGCAGCGTCGCTGCCCAGAATCATCTTTTTCGTATAAGCAAATACAGGGATAGCGTGATTACAGACGCAATGAATATGGCCATGCCGAAGAAAACATACAAAACAAAATCCATTATCCTTTCGTCGCCATATATTCCAAAAAGCTCCACAAAATCGTACTGCGTTTCTGGTGGAACAATCTTGTAGAGTGTGAACATTGATAGAAACACGGCTATACACCACAACAACACAAGGAATGCCGCCTTCATTAATAGACCTGCACAACGCCATGTGCAATCATGTAGTTTCCCAATTGCTGCCCTCCAGTTCGAAGTAAGGCTGATGCCAGAATCTTAAAATCGCTCTGACTATAAAGTGTAATACAACCCTTACTTATGCCAGATGGCCCGATAGGGTGTAACCGGAATTCACCTCGCCTTACGCCTTTCACAAAAGTCTCATCATTTATCAATCCGTCATCGCGATATAATGCAAACCATTCGTTCCGATTCGAACCGGTGAAAAATGCGTTAACACTATCCTTAGTTTGAGTATACCAACCCCCTAATCCACGTAAAAGTATGTAATAGCGACCAGGTGGGAGTGGGCCGATATCAGGTATATTTGCGCTTTCTGCACGGTTCGTCGCGTCACCATTTCCTGAAAATGCAGGAAAAAAGCCAACTCCGGGCACAGACAAAGTAGCGTACGTACCTCCGTTGAGGTGGAAAAAGCACTGTAGGAGATTCATGATCTGTCATTCCAGGAATCAGCAAAGATGATATTACCGTCACAGTGTCGCCATGTGATCTTCTCGTAACGGAGGGAAATATTTTCTAAATGATTATGTTTTTCCATTGCTGGATTTTTTACGTCATGCATCACCGGGCATATTGAGACCACTTTAACGTTCTCAAGGAACATGTTGAAGTATTCGACCTCTTGACCAGCATCATTGATTTTGTACCACTTAAACTCGGCACTTTTTAGCGTTTGGCCTTTTGCTACAGCCTTGTATAAGTAAGGGCTGGAACTGTCGAACTCCTTTTCAAAAACCAGAGCGCTATGCATGCGCGTACCCGTGATTTTTCCTGTCATATTATCTGTCGGTAGATGCAGTCCATGACCGAATCCTAATACTTCAATACTGCCCTCGCGATATTGCACATCAACCGCGCCTTTGATATCTGCGCCGCCGTCATCTTTCAGCCATAGATATGCTGGGATTGCCATTTCAAAACTCCTTTTTCAATAAATGAATTTAGTGATGCAAAACGTTACTAAACTCTTAAGAAAAACTATTTGTTAGGCAAGAAGTGTTATGTAAAATTTATATATTTTAAAAGGATATAGATTTTTGATTAGGTATGCATTTTTCAAATGATCGATCCTGCTGCATTTGAAAGCCAAATTATCATGAGTGACTTTCAACAAAGCATTTATAGGCAGGATTAAGGGAATTAGAGGAAAAAGGGAGAAGGGACTTCACGTTCCCTCTCCCTTGTGAAGAGAGGGAACGTTCAAAACTCCGATTTAAATCGAAGTACGACGATAGCTACGGTATTCCGGCATCCAGAAGTTATCATCAATCGCCTGCTGCAACGCATCGGCAGAGGTTTTCACCGCGACGCCTTGCTGCTGCGCCATTTTGCCTACCGCGAAGGCAATTGCGCGGGACACTTTGTGAATGTCTTTCAGCTCCGGCAGTACCAGGCCTTCACCGTTATTCACCAGCGGAGAGTGACCTGCCAGCGTTTCGCTCGCGGACATCAGCATTTCGTCGGTGATGCGGGACGCGCCGGAGGCGATAACTCCCAGACCAATACCCGGGAAGATATAGGAGTTATTGCACTGCGCGATGGGGTAGAGTTTGTCCTTCCACACCACCGGATCAAATGGACTGCCGGTTGCGACCAGTGCCTTACCTTCGGTCCATGCGATGATGTCCTGCGGCGTTGCCTCCACGCGTGAAGTCGGGTTAGACAGCGGCATCACGATAGGGCGTTCACAGTGCTTGTGCATCTCGCGAATAATCTCCTCCGTGAAGAGGCCGGTCTGCCCGGACACGCCGATCAGAATGTCCGGCTTCACGTTGCGCACCACGTCAAGAAGCGAGAGCACTTCGTTATCCGTATCCCAGTTTTTCAGGTTTTCGCGCTTCTGCACCAGTTTGGTCTGGAACGGGAGTAAGTTTGGCATGCCGTCGGTCAGCAGGCCAAAACGATCCACCATAAAGACGCGGGAGCGGGCCAGCTCTTCGCTTAAGCCTTCGCGCTGGGTCTGGGCAATAATTTGCTCGGCGATGCCGCAGCCCGCGGAGCCTGCACCCAGGAAGACAATTTTCTGATAGCTGAGCTGACTGCCTGCCGCACGGCTCGCAGCAATCAGCGTACCGACGGTCACTGCCGCAGTGCCCTGAATGTCATCGTTGAACGAGCAGATCTCATCGCGGTAGCGGTTCAGCAGCGGCATGGCGTTTTTCTGTGCGAAGTCTTCGAACTGCAACAGCACGTCAGGCCAGCGGTGCTTCACGGCCTGGATGAAATCATCCACAAACTGATAGTACTCGTCGTCGGTAATGCGCGGGTGACGCCAGCCCATGTACAGCGGATCGTTCAACAGTTGCTGGTTATTGGTCCCCACGTCAAGTACCACCGGCAGGGTGTAGGCCGGGCTGATCCCGCCGCAGGCGGTATACAGCGAGAGCTTACCGATGGGGATCCCCATCCCGCCAATGCCCTGGTCACCGAGGCCCAGAATACGTTCGCCATCGGTCACCACGATCACCTTGATGTTGTGGTTAGGCACGTTTTGCAGAATGTCATCCATGTTGTGACGGTTCTGATAAGAGATGAACACACCGCGGGAACGACGGTAGATCTCTGAGAAGCGTTCACACGCCGCGCCGACGGTGGGGGTGTAAATGACGGGCATCATCTCTTCAAGATGGTTCTGCACGAGGCGGTAGAAGAGGGTTTCGTTGGTGTCCTGAATATTACGCAGGTAGATGTGTTTATCGATTTCGGTTTTAAAGCCCTGATACTGGATCCAGGCACGTTCTGCCTGTTCTTCAATGGTCTCAACCACTTCAGGCAGCAGGCCCAGCAGGTTAAAGCTGCTGCGCTCTTCCATGCTAAAGGCGCTGCCTTTGTTCAGAAGGGGGAACTCCAGTAAAACCGGACCGGCGTAAGGAATATAAAGGGAACGATGTTTTTTCAGTTTGTTGTCCATGTCACTCACTCTTTTTAAGAAGATCCGTCCCTGACACTGCTGTTTGTCATCTTTCTGGCCTGTGCTACGGGGTGCGGTCGGTTGGTATTATAAAGGAGCTGAATATTAATTACCGCAACACATAAAGAAAAACACCACCGGGATTACCGATGGTGTTGTGAATTTCGTACTGGAAATTACTTGCCTGCCTGACGTTTCCTGCCGGTGGCATGGGTAACTTGCGTTTCGCTACCCTCCTCAATAACCACTTTACGCTGGTTAGAGAGCTTGTAGTTCAGTCCCAGTATATGGCGTGCCTGACGGTTCGATTTCATGTTAACTCCTCAATCCTGTTGATAGTTTTAAGGACAAGCTTGCTTACGCAAACGAAATGTAACCCCTTAGGTTGCAGATCCAGCTTAGCAGGTTTTTACAGAGGTGCGTTTCGCCCACTAACCACATAGTTGATGGTTTGCTGGTAGATGTCACTGAGGATGTCATTGTCCGTGGCTTCCACCCACTTGGTCAGTTCCATCAAAATGTCATCTTCAGTAACAACACCGTGCTCGGCGTGAAGACCTTGTGCGATCGCGTTAACAAGTTCCGGTTGTGCTGCTGTGGTATGTGCCGGGTAATAAGTAAACATGCTGCCTCCGTGTCGTTGTCTGTTTAATGTTACGGCGTGCAAAATCGTAATTCACATTCAGATTGGCAAATATTTTTGCCGTTGTGGTTCAGATTCGTCCTGGAATTAAAAATAACATCCCCCGTAGCACAGAAATAAAACTCAGGGTTTCCAGCGGCGTAAATTTGTGGTTTTTTCATAAGGCATGGGCGTCGGCCAGGAGATCAATTCCACAATGCTGCCCCAGGGGGTTTGACCATAGCAGAAAGCATTACCTTCACCTTGCTCATCCGGAAAGCTAAGCGGCTTCGGCGCGGTGAACATCTCGCCGCCGGCGGCGGTGAAAGCCGCGATGGCACTATCAAAATCATCAACATAAACAGCAAAATGCTGAATTCCAAAGTCGCTGGCGCGAGCGGGCATTCCCTGTTCAGGGCCATGCATTTCGAAAAGTTCTATGCCGGGTCCGTGCGGCATAACAAGCATGCGAATGGCATGAATTTTAGTGCCGGGAAATAATTTTAAGGTGTGTTGCTGGGCGGGCTGATCGATATTATCGGTTTCTGCATCGACAGAATGATATAAAACCTGTGCGCCGAAAGCGCGTTCAAAAAATAGGGTGGCTTTTTCAATGTCGGGCACCGTAATACCGATATGGTCAATACCCCTTACTGACGATTGCATAGTAAACTCCTGCTATAAAAAATTTAAATATAGCAGGAGATAGTCAGCTTATTACCACTTCATTTCGCCGGTATTCACTTTGGCACTCAGTTCCAGCGAACTTTCTTCCGCAAGGTTCGGCCACTGTTTTTTCATCGCGATGATGACGTCGGTAGACGCTTTATGCGTCCTGAGGGCCTTTTCAAACTGCTGTAGATAGCGACGGGTAAAGTCGATAGCGCCGGTACCCGCTGGCGGTGTCCCAAGGTAGTGGCCCGGAATAACGCGTTCGGGCTTAAGGGCAGCCATGCTATCCAGCGTCTGCTGCCACTGTTTACGGCTTTCCGGCGTTTGGGTATCCGCCGTCCAGACGTGAATGCCCCATGAGACGCCCGTGCCGCCGAGGATGGTTTTGGCGGATGGGATCCAGACGTACGCCGCATAGCTTTCAGGCTCTTCAATGCTTACTCTCTCACCGTCAATCATAAAGGTGGTTGAGGCAAGCACTTGCGGCACGTAGAGCTGCGTCGGCGCGCCATCTTTCATCTGTGGCCCCCAGAAGGCGAGCTTCGCGTCTTTTGTGGCCCTGATATGGTCCACCACCTGTTGCGTGGCGACAACTTTGGCATTAGGGAAGGCTTTCATCAGCGGTTGCAGGCCGAAATAGAAATCCGGATCGCCGGAAGTGATCACGATTTTGTTCAGCGTTTTACCGCTGTGGCGAATTTTTTCTACCAGCGCTTCGCCATCTTTCACGCTGAACTGGGCGTCAAACAGTACCGCCTCTTTCGGGCCAGATACCAGCGTGGAAGAAACGGCAAAAATGCCTTTTTCCTGCGGGTTATACGTATCAACGGTCAACGGAGCGGCAAAGACGGCCGGAGTGAAAAGGGTTGTCAACAAAGCAAGGCGGGCGATAGTCATGGTCATGTCTCTGTTCTTCAGGAAAGTCTCTATTGTACGGATCTCTTCATTTGCCAGAATTCCTGAAACAGGAGATGCTTAGTTTCATAGATCGAGCAAATGGAGGTCAAAATGGATCGCGTTATTGCCGCCCAGGTGTACAACCGCATCTGTGAGCTGGGGAGTTTAAGCGCGGCGGCGCGGGCGCTGGGGATCTCCCGTCCGATGGTGAGCCGTTATCTGGAGCAGATGGAGAAGTGGGCTGGGGCGCGGCTGGTTAACCGCTCCACCCGTAAGCTGACGCTGACGGCGGCGGGGGAGAAAGTCCTGCAAAAGACGCGCACGCTATCGCAAATTTCTCAGGAAATTGAAGATCAGTCAGTGAAGGATTTACCCTCAGGCACGCTTCGTGTCGCCTGCGCGCATTTTACCGCGATGCAGATTATCGCTCCGGTGCTGCCCGATCTGTTGCAGCGTTACCCTCAACTGCGCATTGAGCTGGATGTTAACAACCATCCGGTGAGCCTGGTGGGCGAGCGAATTGACGTGGCGATCCGCATTACCGATAACCCCGAACCGGGTATGATCGCTCGCCGGTTGGGAGAGTGTCGGTCCGTGCTTTGCGCCTCGCCGCACTACCTTGCAAGCCGGGGCGT
>NZ_JABMCU010000062.1:0-21610 GCF_013179605.1 Enterobacter sp. CM29
CAAAGATGGCCTGAAGCCGTTAGAAGATGCGCTGACCGACCGCATCAGTATCTTTGCAGGGCAGTCTGGCGTGGGTAAATCGAGCCTGCTTAACAACCTGCTCGGCCTTCAGCAAGAAATCCTGACCAACGATGTGTCGGACGTCTCCGGGCTGGGCCAGCACACCACCACCGCCTCACGTCTCTATCACTTCCCGCACGGCGGCGATGTGATTGACTCCCCGGGTGTGCGTGAATTTGGTCTCTGGCATCTCGAGCCGGAACAAATCTTTAACGGATTTGTCGAATTCCATGACTATATAGGCGCTTGCAAATACCGCGACTGTAAACATGACAACGATCCGGGCTGCGCCATCCGCGAAGCGGTGGAGAACGGTGAAATAGCGGAAACCCGTTTCGAAAATTACCATCGTATTCTCGAAAGCATGGACCAGGTAAAAACGCGTAAAAACTTTTCTGATTCTGATAACTGACAACTAAGCTAAGCGTCGCTAAAATCGTCCCCTTTTTTCAGGTTCCGGCAGCGTACTGCCGGATCAGGAACGACAAAACAATGGCCTGGAGGCTACCTTGTTAAACTCATTTAAACTTTCGCTTCAATACATTCTGCCTAAACTGTGGCTCACTCGCCTGGCGGGCTGGGGCGCGAGCAAACGAGCGGGCTGGCTGACCAAACTGGTCATCGACCTGTTCGTGAAATACTACAAGGTCGACATGAAAGAAGCGCAGAAGCCGGATACGGCAAGCTACCGCACCTTCAACGAATTTTTTGTGCGTCCGCTGCGCGACGAAGTGCGCCCGCTGAATACCGACCCGAACGTGCTGGTGATGCCTGCTGACGGCGTGATCAGCCAGCTGGGTAAAATTGAAGACGACAAAATTTTGCAGGCGAAAGGCCATAACTACAGCCTGGAAGCGCTGCTGGCCGGTAACTACATAATGGCGGATCTGTTCCGCAACGGGACTTTCGCGACCACCTATCTCTCCCCACGCGACTACCACCGCGTTCATATGCCGTGTAACGGCATCCTGCGCGAGATGATCTACGTGCCGGGGGATCTGTTCTCTGTAAACCACCTGACGGCGCAAAATGTCCCTAACCTGTTTGCCCGTAACGAGCGCGTCATCTGCCTGTTTGATACTGAATTTGGCCCAATGGCGCAGATTCTGGTAGGTGCTACCATTGTGGGCAGCATCGAAACCGTCTGGGCGGGCACCATTACGCCACCACGCGAAGGCGTGATCAAGCGCTGGACCTGGCCTGCCGGGGAAGAAGAAGGTTCTGTGGCCCTGCTGAAAGGTCAGGAGATGGGCCGCTTCAAGCTGGGCTCAACGGTAATCAACCTGTTCGCACCGGGCAAAGTTAACCTGGTCGACGAGCTGGAAAGCCTGTCCGTGACCAAACTCGGCCAGCCTCTGGCAGTATCGACGGAGGTCTTTGCAACGCCAGACGTTGCGCCAGCCCCGTTGCCGGAAGAAGAGATCAAAGCCGAGCACGATGCCAGCCCGCTGGTTGACGACAAAAAAGACGAAGGTTAACAACAGAAGGATCGCTGACGTGCGCCCGATTATCGTATTACTGATGGCCTGGTGCCTCAGCATGGGGGCGTACGCAGCGACGGCCCCCGACGCCAAACAGATAACCCAGGAGCTGGAGCAGGCAAAAGCGGCGAAACCCGCTCAGCCGGAGGCCGTTGAGTCGCTCCAGTCTGCACTGAACGCACTTGAGGAACGAAAGGGTTCTCTTGAGCGCGCCCAGCAATATCAGCAGGTTATCGACAACTTCCCCAAACTCTCTCAGACCCTGCGCTCGCAGTTAAATAGCCTGCGTGATGAACCACGCCAGGTACCCGCAGGGATGACGTCCGAGGCGCTGAATCAGGAGATCCTGCAAGTCAGCAGCCAGCTGCTGGAAAAAAGCCGTCTGGCACAGCAGGAGCAGGAACGGGCGCGTGAAATTGCCGACTCTCTCAGTCAGCTTCCACAGCAGCAAACCGATGCCCGCCGTCAGTTAAATGAGGTGGAACGCCGCATTGGGACGCAGACCGGCAACACCCCGCAGAATCAGGCCCAAAATCTTGGGCTACAGGCGGAATCCGCCAGACTAAAAGCGCTGGTTGATGAACTGGAGCTGGCACAGCTTTCTGCTAACAACCGCCAGGAGCTGTCGCGGATGCGTTCGGAACTGGCGCAGAAGCAGAGCGAACAGCTGGATGCGTATCTCCAGGCGCTGAGAAATCAACTCAACAGCCAGCGTCAGCGTGAAGCTGAACGTGCGCTGGAAAGCACCGAGTTGTTGGCCGAAAACAGCGCTAACCTGCCCGACAGCATCGTCGCCCAGTTTAAGGTTAACCGCGAGCTTTCTGCCGCGCTGAATCAGCAGGCGCAGCGCATGGATTTGGTGGCCTCGCAGCAGCGTCAGGCCACTAATCAAACCCTCCAGGTTCGTCAGGCTCTCAACACGCTGCGTGAACAGTCCCAGTGGCTTGGCTCATCTAACCTGTTGGGCGAAGCGTTACGCGCACAGGTGGCTCGTCTGCCAGAGATGCCAAAACCGCAGCAGCTTGATACGGAGATGGCGCAGCTGCGCGTTCAGCGTCTTCATTATGAAGACCTTCTTAATAAGCAGCCGCAAATCCGCCAAATCCGTCAGGCTGACGGACAGCCGCTCACCGGCGAGCAAAGCCGTATTCTGGAAGCGCAGCTGCGCACCCAACGCGAACTGCTCAATTCCCTGTTGCAGGGGGGCGATACGCTGATCCTCGAGCTCACCAAGCTGAAAGTCTCAAACAGCCAGCTGGAGGACGCGCTGAAAGAGGTCAACGAAGCCACGCACCGTTACCTGTTCTGGACATCCGACGTGCGGCCGATGACCTTCGCCTGGCCGATTGAGATCGTGCAGGATCTGCGCCGCCTCATTTCGCTGGACACCTTCAGCCAGCTGGGTCTCGCCAGCGTGATGATGCTCACCAGTAAGGAGACCATCTTCCCGCTGCTGGGGGCACTGATTCTGGTGGGTTTCAGTATTTATTCCCGTCGCCACTTCACCCGTTTCCTTGAGCGCTCCAGCGCCCGGGTGGGGAAAGTGACACAGGATCACTTCTGGCTGACGCTGCGTACAGTGTTCTGGTCAATTCTGGTCGCGTCTCCGCTGCCGGTGCTGTGGATGACGCTCGGATACGGCCTGCGTGAAGCCTGGCCCTATCCGCTTGCCGTCGCAATTGGCGATGGCGTGACCGCCACCGTTCCGCTGCTGTGGGTGGTGATGATTTGCGCCACGTTTGCGCGGCCAAATGGTCTGTTCATCGCTCACTTTGGCTGGCCGCGTAATCGCGTGGCGCGGGCGATGCGCTATTACCTGATGAGCATCGGGCTGATTGTGCCGCTAATTATGGCGCTGATCATGTTCGATAATCTCAATGACCGGGAGTTCTCCGGCTCGCTGGGACGGCTGTGCTTTATGCTTATCTGCGGGGCATTAGCGGTAGTGACGCTCAGCCTGAAGCGCGCCGGGATCCCGCTCTATCTCGACAAGTCCGGCAGTGGCGATAACATGTTTAACCGTCTGCTGTGGAACCTGCTGCTTAGCGCGCCGCTGGCGGCGATGCTGGCGGCGGCTGTCGGTTATCTCGCCACATCGCAAGCGCTGCTCGCACGACTGGAAACGTCAGTAGCTATCTGGTTCCTGCTGCTGGTGGTCTACCATGTTATTCGCCGCGGCATGCTGATCCAGCGTCGTCGTCTGGCGTTTGACCGTGCCAAACATCGTCGCGCAGAAATACTGGCTCAGCGCGCGCGGGGTGAGGAAGAGCCGAACCACGTCAACAGCACCGAAGGGACTTCAGACGCCGATGACGTCGAACTGGATCTCGATGCGATCAGTACCCAGTCCCTGCGGCTGGTACGCTCAATTCTGATGCTGGTTGCCCTGCTGTCGGTGATCTTCCTGTGGTCGGAAATCCACTCTGCGTTTGGCTTCCTGGAGAACATCTCTTTGTGGGATGTGACGTCGACGGTGCAGGGGGTCGAAAGCCTGGAGCCCATCACCTTAGGGGCCGTGCTGATTGCGATTCTGGTACTCATTATCACCACGCAGCTGATCCGTAACTTCCCTGCCCTGCTGGAGCTGGCGCTGTTGCAGCATCTGGATTTAACCCCCGGCACAGGCTATGCGATCACCACCATTACCAAGTATTTAATCATGCTGTTTGGTGGGCTGGTTGGCTTCTCGATGATTGGTATCGAATGGTCAAAACTGCAATGGCTGGTTGCCGCCCTGACCGTAGGCCTGGGCTTTGGTTTACAGGAGATCTTTGCCAACTTCGTCTCGGGTCTGATCATTCTGTTTGAAAAGCCGATTCGAATTGGCGATACGGTGACCATCCGCGATCTGACCGGCAGCGTCACCAGGATCAACACCCGCGCCACCACCATCAGCGACTGGGACCGTAAAGAGATCATCGTCCCGAACAAAGCGTTTATCACCGAGCAGTTTATCAACTGGTCGCTGTCTGACTCCGTCACGCGTGTGGTGCTGACCGTACCCGCTCCGTCGGATGCCAACAGCGAAGAGGTGACGCAGATCCTGTATACGGCTGCTGAACGCTGTTCGCTGGTAATCGACAACCCGCCGCCGGAAGTCTTCCTGGTTGATTTGCAGCAGGGGATCCAGATTTTCGAGCTGCGTATCTACGCCGCCGAGATGGGACACCGTATGCCGCTGCGACATGAGATCCACCAGCTGATCCTGGCTGGCTTCCGCGAGCACGGAATTGATATGCCGTTCCCACCTTTCCAGATGCGTCTGGAAACGCTGGACGGACGTAAGACGGGAAGAACGTTGTCATCTGCGGCGCGTTCGCGCCCGGCGGGAAGTTTATAATCCATTTCCCCCTCCCTTCCGGGAGGGGTTTTTTCATCCGCTATGCCACTTCTGCCACGCAGGTCATCATGCGGCGGCGGTAGTTCTCATAAATCCCCATTGCCAGCAGCGAGAAGAAGATCGGTCCGCCAACCATCCACAGCGTGCTGCTCCAGTCATTTGCCTCAACCACGGGCTGAATGACGGTAAAGATGTTGGCGAACGCGACGACCAGCACCACAACAGTGGTCGCCAGCAGCGTCGCCACGCGGGTTTTGAAGATCACAAACGGTCGCTCCAGATCCCGCTTCGCCTTAAAGAACGGGAACGCCAGCGCCAGGAATAGGTACGGAAGCGTCATCGATACGTTTGCCATCAGGGTCAGCTTGTTATAGAACGCCGACGCGGTATCGCCGCCAAAGGACACCAGCAGAATGAACACGCACACCAGCAGGCACTGCATCCACATCGCGTTGGCAGGCATACCGGCAGCGTTCAGCTGCGTCATACGTGCAGGCCACAGCGCCTTTGGCGTCCCCTGAATAATCGCTTTCAGCGGCGAGTAGATCAGCGTGAAGAACGCGCCAGTATAGGCGAGGAACATCGACAAACCGGTAATCCGCGCAAACCAGATCCCCAGGGTGGCCGACGTTTCCGGCGCGAGATCCATGGCGTTGCCCAGCGTCACCCCCAGGCTTTTCATCAACACGTAGGTAATGTTGCCGAGGTTGGTGGTGTTATTGCTCAGTACCTGCTGCCAGTTGGTGCTGACGCCCCAGAGGAAAATCGCCAGCGAGTAGCCAATGGAAATGACGATGGCGGCAAAGATAATGCCTTTGGCGAAGTTCTTTTCCGGGTTTTCGGTTTTATCGACCAGCCCGCCCACGGCTTCAATTCCACCGTAAGCAAAGATGGCAAACACCACGAAGGAGAGCATGGCCAGCCCGGACTGGTAACCCGGATTAGGCGATGAAACGAAGTTGACTTCCTGTGCGAAATGCCCGCCGTTCAGGCACAGAATAGCGATACTGACCAGCAGCAGCACCAGGTTCAGGCACATCACGGAAATTCCGCCAACGGCAGTGATACGGGCAATTTTGTTGATGCCTTTCGAGGCCACCCGCGTGACAACCACCATCCAGCACACCGCCAGAATACCGACCACCTGTGTGGAACTCAGCCCCGCCAGAGACCAGACCTGCGTTTTATCCGCACCGAAGAGAAACGTTGAGAACGGCACCCAGACCTTGGCCGCCGTGCTGACCATCCAGACGACATAGGATGAAAACCACATGAACGTACCGATAAACGCATAACGCGGACCGACGCTGTTGTTCATCCACGAATAGATGCCGCCTTCTTCTTTCCTGTACGCCGACCCCATCTCCGCCATCATTAGCGCAAACGGAATAAAGAAGAACAGCGCGGAAACGATATAAAACGGCGTCGCGCTGTAGCCCATCAGATAAAACGCGGACGGGCTATTGGCAAAGCCAAAGACTGACGTAAAAATCATCAGGATGAGCCCGGTAAGGGTCATTTTTTTGAGTGAGTGAGACATAGAACCATCCGAAACGGAATTAAACTGCGCGGATGGTAGCAGATGACCAGACAAATATTGTGGCTATCCGAGTCAAATTAAGAAAAAGACCCGTGCATAAAGAAGATAGTAGTTTTTAATGTGGCAGAGTTAAATGACCAAGTAGGCCGGGTAAGCGACAGCGCCACCCGGCAATCCTTTATGCGCGATCGACCGTAAAGGCAATCACATCGCCCAGTTGTTCTGCGCCCAGCGCCAGCATGACCAGGCGATCCACACCCAGCGCCACGCCGGAGCAGTCCGGCAAACCGGCTTTAAGCGCTTCCAGCAGGTTGGTGTCAATCGGCTGCTGCGGCAGACCGCGCGCGTTGCGCTTGCGGTTATCCTGCTCGAAACGCTGTTGCTGTTCGCGCGCGTCGGTCAGCTCATGGAAACCGTTCGCCAGCTCGATGCCTTTAAAGTACACCTCAAAGCGCTCCGCCACGCGGTGATCTTCGGTGCTGATCTGCGCCAGTGAAGCCTGGCTGGCCGGGAAGTGATAGACAAACGTCGGACGATCTTTGCCAATCTGCGGTTCAACACCAAAGGTGAACAGCAGTTGCAGCAGCGTGTCGCGATCCTCTTCGTTATCCGCCACGTTGCTCAGATCCAGTTTTGCCGCCACTTCACGCA
Organism: Enterobacter sp. CM29; assembly: GCF_013179605.1. NCBI lineage: Bacteria > Pseudomonadati > Pseudomonadota > Gammaproteobacteria > Enterobacterales > Enterobacteriaceae > Enterobacter > Enterobacter sp. CM29. The sequence continues at coordinate 7,073 of NZ_JABMCU010000062.1, forward strand.
GCTGTGTTTTATCAGCCGACAGCGGATCAATTTCCAGATGACGCTGGAAGGCCTGCTGATAGGAGAGCGTTTCAGCTTCCGCGCAATCCAGCACCTGTTGGAGCAGATCGTCGACTTCGTTCATCAGACGATACATGTCGTAGTGCGGGCGGTACCACTCCAGCATAGTGAATTCCGGATTATGGTGTCGGCCCATCTCTTCATTACGGAAGCTACGGCACAGCTGATAGACCGGACCACACCCGGCCGCCAGCAGACGCTTCATATGGTATTCCGGGCTGGTCATCAGATACAGATTCATGCCCTGAGAGTGGCCTGGGCCAACAAAACGGGTTTCAAACGGGACCAGATGAATATCCGTGACCGTCGCCTGACTCATGCACGGCGTTTCCACCTCCAGGACGCCGCGATCCGCAAAGAAGCGGCGGATCTCCGCCATAATTGCTGCGCGCTTTAGCAGGTTTGGAATGGATGCGCTCGGCTGCCAGGTGGCCGTTTCGCTCATGAGTTATTTCTCCGTTTTCAGACAAGGGCACGAAGTCTACTCGCAAGCCGGGGCAGAGACAAATTTTGCACAGTAAAAGCCCCTTTTCATTGCACAGAGAAATACTGTGACGCCATTCATTAATCACGATGATAAATCACCGCACAGAACAGCAAAAAAATCGAACACGTCAAATTTCCCTCACTTCTACGCGGTTATACTGTTTTACCCATAAAGGAGCAGTGGAATCGCTTCCGCAATCGTCCGTTCGGGCAGGTGAACGTCCTTTAGCTCATCACGTTGCGGGAAAACAAAAATCTGGAGGAATGTCGTGCAAACTTTTCAAGCCGATCTTGCCGTAATAGGCGCTGGCGGGGCTGGATTACGCGCTGCAATTGCTGCGGCACAAGCCAATCCGAACGCCAAAATCGCATTGATTTCAAAAGTCTATCCGATGCGCAGCCACACGGTAGCCGCAGAAGGAGGATCCGCCGCCGTCGCGCAGGATCATGACAGCTTCGAATACCATTTCCACGACACGGTTGCAGGGGGCGACTGGCTTTGCGAACAGGATGTCGTTGATTACTTCGTGCACCATTGCCCAACGGAAATGACCCAGCTGGAACAGTGGGGATGTCCATGGAGCCGCCGTCCGGACGGGAGCGTCAACGTCCGCCGCTTCGGTGGCATGAAGATCGAACGCACCTGGTTTGCCGCCGATAAGACCGGCTTCCACATGCTGCACACCCTGTTCCAGACCTCCCTCCAGTTCCCACAAATCCAGCGCTTTGACGAACATTTCGTTCTCGACATTCTGGTCGACGACGGTCATGCGCACGGACTGGTAGCAATGAACATGATGGAAGGCACGCTCGTCCAGATCCGCGCTAAGGCGGTGGTGATGGCAACGGGCGGTGCGGGCCGCGTATACCGATACAACACCAACGGCGGCATCGTCACCGGTGACGGTATGGGCATGGCGCTCAGCCACGGCGTCCCGCTGCGTGATATGGAGTTCGTCCAGTATCACCCAACCGGCCTGCCGGGCTCCGGTATTCTGATGACGGAAGGCTGCCGCGGCGAAGGCGGTATTCTGGTCAACAAAAACGGCTATCGCTATTTGCAGGATTACGGCATGGGTCCGGAAACCCCGCTTGGCGAGCCGAAAAACAAATACATGGAACTCGGCCCACGCGACAAAGTCTCTCAGGCTTTCTGGCACGAATGGCGCAAAGGCAACACCATCTCAACGCCGCGCGGCGACGTGGTACATCTCGACCTGCGTCATCTCGGCGAGAAGAAACTGCTGGAGCGTCTGCCGTTTATCTGCGAGCTGGCAAAAGCCTATGTGGGCGTCGACCCGGTGAAAGAGCCGATCCCGGTGCGTCCAACCGCGCACTACACCATGGGCGGTATCGAAACCGACCAGCAGTGCGAAACCCGCATCAAAGGGCTGTTTGCGGTGGGTGAGTGTTCCTCCGTCGGTCTGCACGGCGCAAACCGTCTGGGCTCGAACTCGCTGGCTGAGCTGGTGGTCTTTGGTCGCATGGCGGGCGAACGCGCGATGGAGCGTGCCGCAACGGCAGGTGAAGCTAACAGCGCGGCGCTGGATGCGCAGGTTGCAGACATCGAAAAACGCCTGAAAGGCCTGGTGAACCAGGAAGGTAACGAAAACTGGTCGAAGATCCGCGACGAAATGGGGCTGTCGATGGAAGAAGGCTGCGGGATCTACCGTACGCCAGAGCTGATGCAGAAAACCGTCGACAAGCTGGCGGAACTCCAGGAACGCTTCAAGCGCGTGCGCATCACCGACACCTCCAGCGTCTTCAATACCGACCTGCTCTATACCATTGAACTGGGCCACGGCCTGAACGTCGCAGAGTGTATGGCCCATTCCGCCCTGGCGCGTAAAGAGTCCCGCGGCGCACACCAGCGCCTGGATGAGGGCTGCACCGAACGTGACGACGTCAATTTCCTTAAACATACTCTCGCCTGGCGCGATGCGGATGGTACCACCCGTCTGGACTACAGCGACGTGAAAATCACTACGCTGCCACCGGCGAAACGCGTGTACGGTGCAGAAGCAGAAGCCGCCGATAAGAAGGAGAAGGCGAATGGCTGAGATGCAAAAACTGAAAGTTGAAGTGGTGCGCTACAACCCGGAAGTGGACGCCGCGCCGCACAGCGCTTTCTATGAAGTCCCTTACGACGAGCAAACCTCCCTGCTGGATGCGCTCGGCTATATCAAAGATAACCTGGCCCCGGACCTGAGCTACCGCTGGTCCTGCCGCATGGCAATCTGCGGCTCCTGCGGCATGATGGTCAACAAAGTGCCGAAGCTGGCGTGTAAAACTTTCCTGCGTGATTACACCAAAGGCATCAAGGTTGAAGCGCTGGGCAACTTCCCGATTGAGCGCGATCTGGTGGTCGACATGACCCACTTTATCGAAAGCCTCGAAGCGATTAAGCCGTACATCATCGGCAACCCGCGCACGCCGGATCAGGGGCCAAACACCCAAACGCCCGCGCAGATGGCGAAATACCATCAGTTTTCCGGCTGCATCAACTGCGGCCTGTGCTACGCCGCCTGTCCACAGTTTGGCCTGAACCCTGAGTTTATCGGCCCGGCCGCCATTACTCTGGCGCACCGCTATAACGAGGACAGCCGCGACCACGGCAAAAAAGAACGTATGGCACAGCTTAACGGCCAGAACGGGGTCTGGACCTGCACGTTTGTCGGTTACTGCTCCGAAGTCTGTCCGAAGCATGTCGACCCGGCCGCCGCTATTCAGCAGGGAAAAGTGGAAAGTTCGAAAGACTTTCTTATCGCTACCCTGAAACCACGCTAAGGAGTGCATGATGACGACTAAACGCAAAGCCTACGTGCGACCAATGCCGTCCACCTGGTGGAAAAAACTGCCGTTTTATCGCTTCTATATGCTGCGTGAAGGCACGGCTGTTCCCGCGGTCTGGTTCAGCCTCGAACTGATGTACGGGGTGTATGCCCTCAAGCACGGCCCGGAAGCCTGGGCCAGTTTTGTGGGTTTCCTGCAAAACCCAATCATCGTGGTTCTGAATCTGATTGTGCTCGCAGCCGCGCTACTGCATACCAAAACCTGGTTTGAACTGGCGCCAAAAGCAGCGAACATCATTGTAAAAGGCGAAAAAATGGGGCCAGAGCCGGTTATTAAAGGGCTCTGGGCAGTGACGGCAGTTGTCTCTGTGGTCATTCTGTTTGTCGCATTGTTCTGGTAAGGAGACTACTGTGATCAATCCAAATCCAAAACGTTCAGATGAGCCGGTCTTCTGGGGGCTGTTTGGCGCAGGCGGCATGTGGAGCGCCATTATTGCCCCGGTCATTATCCTGCTGGTCGGTATTATGCTGCCGCTGGGGCTGTTTCCGGGCGATGCGCTGAGCTATGAGCGCGTACTGGCCTTTGCGAGCAGCTTTATTGGCCGGGTGTTCATCTTCCTGATGATCGTCCTGCCGCTGTGGTGTGGTCTGCACCGTATCCACCATGCGATGCACGATCTGAAAATCCATGTGCCAAGCGGTAAATGGGTCTTCTACGGTCTGGCAACCATTCTGACGGTCGTCACGTTGATTGCCGTGGTCACCATCTGACTGAACAGGCCCGCCATCCGGCGGGCTTTTTACTTTTTCATCTTCTCCACCAGCCACCGGGAAAATTCGCGCATGGCAGGCGTTTCTGCCCGGGACTGCAATCGGGTCAGCCAGTAACTGCCGAGTTCAATCTGCGTTGCAAAGGGCTGCACAATGCGCTCGCTGGCTAACAGATGGGTAAACATATCGACAGGCGCAATGGCAATACCTACCCCTGCCTGAGCGGCCTCCAGCATGGTCACGGACGAATCAAATACCATCACACGGTGCGTTGGCGAAGGGGGATGTTCGCCGGCCGCCTGCATCCACGCGGTCCACTCGTCGCGTCGGTAGGAGCGCAGCAGCGTAAACCTGAGGATGTCGGCCGGACTGTGCAGACTGGCGGCGATATCGGGCGTACACAGCGGCGCGAGCGGCGCATGACAAAGAAATTCAGCCTCGGTGCCATGCCACGCCCCGCCACCGTAGCGGATCGTATAGTCAAGCCCTTCGGCAGCCGGATCAACGCGGTTGTTATGGGTGGAAAGCTGAAGATCGATGTGCGGATAGCCACGGCGAAAATCGTCCAGCTGTGAGAATAAAACCCCGATGGCAAACGTACCCACCACGCCGATTTTCAGCTTCTCCTGCGCACGATGGTTAGCGAAGCGATCCAGCATTCCGGCTATACGATCGAACGAATCATTCAGTACCGGCAGTAAGTTTTCTCCCTCGGTAGTCAACATCAGCCCGCGCGACACGCGAACGAACAGCTGACAGTTCAGGTGCTGCTCCAGCGTTTTCACATGCTGGCTAATGGCTGAATGGGTCACGTTCAGCTCAATGGCCGCATGCGTAAAGCTGAGATGTCTCGCGGCGGCTTCAAAGGCTCGAAGCGAGTTGAGGGGGAGATAGCTTCGCGTCATGGTCTCTTCCGTTAGAAAAATTAACAGCTAATGCTAAATTTAACCGTTTGTCAGGCACAGTCAAATCCAACAGACTACGCCTGTCTGACGGGCCCGGACATCCCCTTGACTCGCTATTACGGAAGATTACTGATGATGAAAAAATCTCTTTGCTGCGCCCTGCTGCTCGGCATCTCTTGCTCTGCTCTCGCCGCGCCAGTGTCAGAAAAACAGCTGGCGGAGGTGGTCGCGAATACGGTTACCCCGCTGATGAAAGCCCAGTCGATTCCAGGCATGGCGGTGGCCGTTATTTATCAGGGTAAACCGCACTATTACACGTTTGGCAAAGCCGATATCGCGGCCAGCAAACCCGTTACGCCTCAGACTCTGTTCGAGCTGGGTTCTATAAGTAAAACCTTCACCGGGGTTTTAGGAGGGGATGCCATTGCTCGCGGTGAAATTTCGCTGGACGATCCGGTGACCAGATACTGGCCACAGCTAACGGGCAAGCAGTGGCAGGGGATTCGTATGCTGGATCTCGCAACCTACACCGCTGGCGGCCTGCCGCTACAGGTACCGGATGAGGTCACGGATAATGCCGCCCTGCTGCGCTTTTATCAAAACTGGCAGCCGCAGTGGAAGCCTGGCACAACGCGTCTTTACGCCAACGCCAGTATCGGTCTTTTTGGCGCGCTGGCGGTCAAACCTTCCGGCATGGGCTATGAGCAGGCCATGACGACGCGGGTCCTTAAGCCGCTCAAGCTGGACCATACCTGGATTAACGTTCCGAAAGCGGAAGAGGCGCATTACGCCTGGGGCTATCGTGACGGTAAAGCGGTGCGCGTTTCGCCGGGAATGCTGGATGCACAAGCCTATGGCGTGAAAACCAACGTGCAGGATATGGCGAACTGGGTCATGGCAAACATGGCGCCGGAGAAGGTTGCTGATGCCTCACTTAAGCAGGGCATCTCGCTGGCGCAGTCGCGCTACTGGCGTATCGGGTCAATGTATCAGGGTCTGGGCTGGGAGATGCTCAACTGGCCCGTGGAGGCCAACACGGTGATCGAGGGCAGCGACAGTAAGGTGGCGCTGGCACCGCTGCCCGTGGCAGAAGTGAATCCACCGGCTCCCCCGGTCAAAGCGTCCTGGGTCCATAAAACGGGCTCTACTGGCGGGTTTGGCAGCTACGTGGCCTTTATTCCTGAAAAGCAGATCGGTATTGTGATGCTCGCGAATAAAAGCTATCCGAACCCGGCACGCGTTGAGGCGGCATACCATATCCTCGACGCGCTACAGTAAAACATTGCGGGTGGCGCTGCGCTTACCCGGTCTACACAACGCATGAACTTTGTAGGCCGGGTAAGGCGAAGCCGCCACCCGGCAAAACACCCTGCACAATCTCCCGCATTTTCCCTGCTGTCATCTACACTTAACAAAAAACAGTAAGGAAACTCCTATGCGCATTCTGCCTGTTATTGCCGCAGTAACAGCCGCGTTTTTAGTGGTTGCTTGCAGTTCTCCTACTCCTCCGCCTGGCGTCACGGTAGTCAGTAATTTCGACGCACAGCGCTTCCTCGGCACCTGGTATGAAATCGCCCGACTGGACCATCAGTTCGAACGGGGCTTAGAAAAAGTCACGGTCAGCTACAGCGCGATGGATGACGGCGGGATCCGGGTCATTAACCGCGGCTATAACCCGGATCGCCAGATGTGGCAGCAGTCAGTTGGTCAGGTCTATTTCACCGGCGCATCTAACCGCGCGGCCATGAAAGCCTCTTTCATCGGCCCATACTACGGCGGGTATAACGTCATTGCGCTGGACAGAGAGTACCGCCACGCGCTGGTCTGTGGGCCGGATCGCAACTATCTGTGGCTCCTCTCACGCACGCCAACGATCTCGGCGGAAATGAAACAGCAGATGCTGGACATAGCGACCCGGCAAGGGTTTGATGTGACGAAGTTAATCTGGGTAAAACAGCCGCATTAGTGCGTACTGAGTTTTAACCCGATGATACCCGCGACAATCAACGCGAGGCTGGCGATGCGCGCCAGACTCGCAGACTCCCCCAGCAGCAGAATGCCGGTAATGGCAGCCCCTACCGCGCCAATTCCCGTCCAGACAGCGTAAGCTGTGCCGACGGGTAAGGTTCGCATCGCCCATGAAAGCATGACGATACTGACAATCATTGCGGCGATAGTGATGACGCTGGGCGTCAGGCGGGTAAAACCGTGGGTGTACTTCAGACCAATTGCCCATACCACTTCGAGCAAACCAGCAATAACAAGAACGATCCAGGACATTTCAGGCTCCTTAACTTAAAGGCAAGTTGGGGCCGTCCCCGATGAGTGAAGCGCTTACGGGTCGTCCCGCAAGGCAGAAGTTGCGCCTTATATTTTGGTTAGCGTGGAATTTTTTTTCAAACTTTTTCTGCTGAACACCTTAAAGCAAGAAATAGCCTCAGTAAGGCACGTAGTTCAGGCATTTATGACTCATCCGACTTCTCTATGATGATAGGCTTTCTGATGGCAGGAAGCCAAACCACTAGCCGACTGCGAAAATTTTATGTTCAAAATTCTTTTGATTGACCGTTGTCACTTCACCCGCGCGGGATTTGAAGCCTGGGTCAATCATTCAGACCTGTTTTCGGGTCATTTCGTCGTAACCGGGGTAAATAATCTTTTCCTCGCCAGAGAGCATATCCTGCAATGGAAACCTGCGCTGGTCATCGCTGATTTATCTGGCTTCCGGCAGGATTTACACCATTTTCAGCAGCTTTCCTCCCTGCTAATTGCCAGCGAAACACTGCCTTTTATTATGCTGCAATCAGGGCAGGAGCAGGAGATGACTGATTATCTGGCGCAGTTCCCGATATGGTCTTCGCTCTCCAAAAATACCGATCTGGAAGCACTGGCGGCGGTGATAAACGACGCGCTAACGTCATGCGCGAGCGCGGAGCTACCGAAAATGGCGGCACCGTTGCTGACGCGTCAGGAAGAAAGAGTTCTGACCTTGTGGATGGATGGTGCGAGCAACCAGAAAATTGCCAGCAATCTTCGCATTAACGGAAAAACGGTATACACGTACAAACGCAATATCCGCATGAAGCTGCATATGGATACGCGCTACTCGCCGTTTTTATCGCTACAGGAAGTGGAGAATTGACGGTACGGTGTAATAACTTGCCGTACCGTCGCTTACATTAGTTCTGAGCTTTAGTTGCTGCGCCAGAAATCGCGCTACCACCGTCGGAGATATCTTCCCCTACGCCACGGGTGGTGTTACATGCAGTCAGTACCGAAGAAAGCACCAGAACAGAAAAGATCGCTGCAATTGTTTTCTTAACCATAATATCTTCCTTTTATAGCCAAAGTTATTTTGTGTATAGCAACTTAAGAATAGACAAAATCTTGCCGTTTGACGGAAAAGGAAGAATTTTTAGGAAAATTAGACGGAATTAGCTGGCCGCATGGGAAATGATATGGCCGAGATCCTGGATATCTTCACCCACGCCACGCGCGGTGTTGCAGCCGGAGAGAATTGCGCTGGAGAGCGCTAACAGAAGCAGAATTTTAACGGTACGTTTCATCTTCCCTGCCTGCAAAATCAGGCGCAGCGGGCGCTGCGCCTTTAATCATGACGTAAATTACTTCACGCGGGATACGTATTCGCCGGAGCGGGTATCCACTTTGATCACTTCACCGATCTGTACGAACAGTGGCACTTTCACCACAGCGCCGGTAGACAGGGTGGCAGGCTTGCCGCCAGTACCTGCGGTATCACCTTTCAGACCTGGATCGGTTTCAACGATTTCCAGCTCAACGAAGTTCGGCGGCGTAACCGCGATAGGCTGACCGTTCCACAGGGTCACGATGCACTCAGCCTGATCCAGCAGCCACTTGGCGTTGTCGCCAATCGCTTTCGCGTCCGCAGACAGCTGCTCGAAGGTTTCGTTGTTCATGAAGTGCCAGAACTCACCGTCGTTGTACAGGTAAGTCAGGTTCATATCGACAACATCAGCGCCTTCAGCGGAGTCAGTAGATTTGAAGGTTTTCTCAACACGGGTACCGGTCAGCAGGCGGCGCAGCTTAACGCGCGCAAATGCCTGGCCTTTACCTGGTTTAACGAATTCGCTGGCTTCAACCGCGTACGGTTCGCCGTCCATCATGATTTTAAGACCAGCACGAAAATCGTTGCTATAGTACGTTGCCATAAGGCCCTCTAAATTTGTTAACTGGTAGCTAAGCCACAAAATGGCGCATATTGTAACCCTAAACACCCCGTCCAGAGAAGATTGGTTATCGCAACTTGCCGATGTAATCACCAGTCCTGATGAATTGCTGCGTCTTTTAGACCTCGAACAGCACGAAGCGTTGCGTGCAGGCCGTGAGGCGAAGCGCCTTTTCGCCCTGCGCGTTCCCCGCGCGTTTGTTGCCCGAATGGAAAAGGGTAACCCTGATGATCCATTATTAAAACAAACGCTGACCTCTCAGGATGAGTTTATTACCGCCCCCGGATACAGCACCGATCCGCTGGAAGAGCAGAACAGTGTTGTACCGGGTTTACTGCATAAATACCGCAATCGTGCCCTGCTGCTGGTTAAGGGCGGGTGCGCGGTAAATTGCCGCTATTGCTTCCGTCGCCACTTCCCGTACGCCGAAAATCAGGGTAATAAGCGCAACTGGCAGGTGGCGCTGGACTACATCGCAGCGCACCCGGAACTGGATGAAATCATCTTTTCCGGCGGCGACCCGCTGATGGCAAAAGATCATGAGCTGGACTGGCTGCTGACTCAACTTGAGACCATCCCGCACATTAAGCGTCTGCGCATTCACAGCCGTTTACCGATCGTCATCCCGGCGCGTATCACCGACGCCCTGGTCACACGCCTGGAGCAGTCCCGTTTACAGGTGCTGCTGGTAAACCATATTAACCATGCAAATGAAATTGACGCGGACTTTCGTGCGGCGATGACGCGTATGCGAATGGCAGGCGTGACGCTGCTCAACCAGAGCGTATTACTGCGCGGCGTGAACGACAGCGCCCACGTGTTGGCCGATCTCAGCAATGCCTTATTTGATGCGGGCGTAATGCCCTATTACCTGCATGTTCTGGATCGCGTCCAGGGCGCGGCGCACTTCATGGTGACGGATGAAGAGGCCCGGAAGATTATGCGCGAGCTGTTAACGCTGGTTTCAGGTTATATGGTGCCGAAGCTGGCACGTGAGATTGGCGGAGAGCCGAGTAAGACGCCGCTGGATTTGCAGCTGCGGCAGCAGTAAAAAAAGCAGGTGGCGCTACGCTTACCTGCCTACAGGTAAAGCGGCAGCGCCATCAAAATGTTATATCAGTTCGGGCACTTATAGACCTGGCCGTTCATCTGGCTGGCGGTTGGCACAAAGCTGGACAGCATACCCTGCGTCGGGCTGCTCACCCCGTAAATCACGTTGCCGCCCATTGCCGCAGCCTGATTACGCAGGGCATTGGCCGCACCGCGCATAGAGCCGCCCTCCTCGCCGTGCTGCCCTGACATCCAGTTGCTTTGCTCGCCAGAGGCGGTGCCTAACAGCTGGCATTCGCTGCCCGGCTTATCTTCCACAAAGCGAACGCTCTGGCCCGCTGCCGTCAGCTCATTGCTGGTGCTACAACCCGCCAGCAGCAATGCTGCACCTACAATCCCTGCACAGACTTTTATGCGCATGTTATTCCTCGTTTTCAATAAGCTGGACAGTAGTTGTCCGCGTGTAAACCTTATACTAAAAAGATGACCAAAAGAAAAATGCTGAGCATTTCTGCGAGCCAGATTCCGCTGGCACTCCTCCGACATCTTAAATGAATTCTGATAATAACCTTTGGGATATCGTGTTTTAGCCCCCGATCGTTTTTAGTGATGCGACGTAGAACTTTTGTACGGGACTAAAAAAAAGGGGGTTTCATGAGTGCATCATCCTCAGGAGAGGAAAAAGTAACCTGGGTGGGCTATCTGGCGTTCGTGCTCACCATCGTATTTTTCTCAGGTTTTTTCGCCAAAAGTACTGAATGGTGGCGCGTGCTGGATTTTACCGTCCTGAACGGCAGCTTTGGACCGGTGAACGGCGCCCTAACGTTTCGCGGCGAGGGTGGCACAGGAGCGAAAGACGGTTTTTTGTTTGCCCTTGAACTGGCGCCCTCGGTCATTTTATCGCTCGGGATCATTGCCGTTACCGAGGGGCTGGGCGGGCTGCGCGCCGCACAACAGCTCATGACGCCCATTCTGCGCCCGCTGCTCGGCGTGCCGGGCATCTGCTCTCTGGCGCTTATCGCCAACCTGCAAAATACCGATGCAGCCGCAGGGATGACCAAAGAGTTGACCGACGAAGGGGCGATTACTGACCATGAACGCGCCATTTTCGCCACCTTCCAGACCAGCGGTAGCGCCATTATTACCAACTATTTTTCTTCCGGTGCCGCACTTTTTACCTTTATTACCGTCCCGGTGATCGCGCCGCTTGCCGTCATTCTGGTGTTCAAATTCGTTGGCGCGAACTTCCTGCGACTGTGGATCGCCCACATGGAAGTTCGTCGCGTTCAGGAGGAAAAATGATCGCCCAGACGCGTAAAAATATCATGGACTTGTTTATCGATGGCGCCCGCCGCGGCTTTACCATCGCCACCACCAGCCTGCTGCCGAACGTGGTCATGGCGTTTGTCATCATTCAGGCGCTTAAGGTGACCGGCCTGCTGGATATTGTCGGCAGGGTATGCGAGCCCATCATGGCCCTGTGGGGGCTTCCGGGTGCGGCGGCAACGGTACTTCTGGCCTCGGTGATGAGCATGGGCGGCGGCGTGGGGGTTTGCGCCAGCCTGGTCGTCGCCGGCACGCTCAGCGGCCATGATGCCACCATCCTGCTGCCCGCCATCTACCTGATGGGCAATCCGGTGCAAAACACGGGCCGCTGCCTCGGCACCGCGGGCGTGAACCCGAAATATTACCCGCACATCATCGCTGTCTGCGTCATCAACGCCCTGCTCTCGATGTGGGTGATGCAGCTACTCTTCTGAGGAGATAAAAATGGATTTTTCAGTGCTGGAACCGCATCTCTTCCGCCATGCACATCTTGTTTGAGTAACGGCTCGACGGGCAATAAAAAACCCCGGGCATCGCTGCCCGGGGTTCATTCTGAGAGGTTCAGAACAACATGATTACATCATGCCGCCCATGCCACCCATGCCGCCCATACCACCAGCAGCACCTAAGTCAGGCGCGTCGCCTTTAGGCATGTCGGTTACCATGCATTCGGTCGTGATCATCAGGCCAGCTACAGATGCCGCGTACTGCAGAGCAGAACGGGTAACTTTAGTTGGGTCCAGGATACCGAAGTCGATCATGTTGCCGTATTCTTCAGTTGCTGCGTTGTAACCGTAGTTACCTTCGCCCGCTTTCACGTTGTTCGCAACTACTGATGGCTCTTCACCGGCGTTGGACACGATCTGACGCAGAGGGGCTTCCATTGCGCGAAGCGCAACTTTGATACCTACGTTCTGGTCTTCGTTCTGAGCGGTCAGGCCAGCCAGTTTAGCGGCTACACGCACCAGCGCGACACCACCACCAGCAACTACGCCTTCTTCTACCGCAGCACGGGTCGCATGCAGGGCATCGTCAACGCGTGCTTTCTTCTCTTTCATTTCAACTTCGGTCGCAGCACCAACTTTGATTACCGCAACGCCGCCTGCCAGTTTCGCTACGCGCTCCTGCAGTTTTTCACGGTCGTAATCGGAAGTTGCTTCTTCGATCTGCTTACGGATCTGACCAACACGGCCCTGAATAGCGGCTTCTTCACCCACACCGTCGATGATGGTGGTAGTGTCTTTGTTGATCACAACGCGTTTCGCCTGGCCCAGGTCTTCCAGGGTCGCTTTTTCCAGCTCCATACCAATCTCTTCGGAGATCACGGTACCGCCGGTCAGGGTAGCGATATCCTGCAGCATCGCCTTACGACGATCGCCGAAGCCAGGTGCTTTAACCGCTGCCACTTTCACGATGCCACGCATGGTGTTAACCACCAGAGTCGCCAGCGCTTCGCCTTCAACGTCTTCAGCAATGATTACCAGCGGCTTGCCTGCTTTCGCAACGGCTTCCAGCACTGGCAGCATTTCGCGGATGTTGGAGATTTTCTTGTCAGCCAGCAGGATGAACGGGCTTTCCAGCTCAACAGCGCCAGTTTCTGGCTTGTTGATGAAGTATGGGGACAGGTAACCGCGGTCGAACTGCATACCTTCAACCACATCCAGTTCGTCTTCCAGACCAGTACCGTCTTCAACGGTGATCACGCCTTCTTTACCGACTTTATCCATCGCTTCAGCGATCAGTTTACCTACGGTTTCGTCGGAGTTAGCGGAGATAGTACCAACCTGAGCAATGGCTTTAGAGTCAGAGCACGGTACGGACAGCGCTTTCAGCTCTTCAACAGCAGAGGCGACAGCTTTGTCGATACCACGTTTCAGATCCATTGGGTTCATGCCCGCAGCAACGGCTTTCAGGCCTTCGGTGATGATCGCCTGCGCCAGTACGGTCGCGGTGGTGGTACCGTCACCAGCAGCGTCGTTCGCTTTAGAGGCAACTTCTTTCACCATCTGTGCGCCCATGTTTTCGAACTTGTCTTCCAGCTCGATTTCACGTGCAACAGAAACACCATCTTTAGTGATGGTTGGCGCGCCGAAGGATTTGTCCAGCACGACGTTACGGCCTTTCGGGCCCAGAGTGACTTTCACTGCGTCTGCCAGTACGTTTACGCCGCGGAGCATTTTTACACGAGCGTCGTTACCGAATTTTACGTCTTTAGCTGCCATGTTCTTATTTCCTCAAATTCGTACAGTTTCGTGCGTTAATTACGCTTCAACAATTGCCAGAATGTCGCTCTCGGACATGATCAACACTTCTTCATTGTCGATCTTCTCGGATTTCACGCCGTAGCCATCGTTGAAAATGACGATGTCACCAACTTTAACGTCCAGTGGCTGCACAGTTCCGTTTTCCAGGATGCGGCCCTTACCGACAGCGATGATTTCGCCACGCGTTGATTTTGCTGCTGCTGAACCGGTCAGAACGATGCCGCCAGCAGACTTGGTTTCAACTTCTTTACGTTTGACGATCACACGATCATGTAACGGACGAATACTCATTGATAGCTCTCCTTTGAGAAAGTCATTATCAGTTATGGATGACGCCGGTCCGCATGCGGTTTTCCGGCTAGTGCCCTGAGAGATGGGGATAGCTTTTTACCCCTTCAAGGGGTAATCGAAAAAAAATTTGCGAAAGTGTTACCATCCACTCTCTTTTGATGGTGGCGGGACGAGGTAAATGAGTGGACTCAGGCAGGAGTTGGGGCTGGCGCAGGGCATTGGCTTACTCTCAACGTCTTTGTTAGGCACGGGCGTTTTTGCGGTTCCCGCGCTGGCGGCGTTGGTTGCCGGCAATAACAGTCTTTGGGCATGGCCGGTGCTGATCGTGCTGGTGTTTCCTGTGGCGATTGTCTTTGCCATACTCGGGCGGCACTTCCCGAGCGCA
>NZ_JABMCU010000063.1:0-21434 GCF_013179605.1 Enterobacter sp. CM29
GGGTGCGCATGATCCCTTTTACCCGCTCAACCGGCGCCAGTCTCGCCCATTCCAGTATACCAATGGTGTCGAAAACCGTATCGGCATCGAAGATCCAGCCGCAGGCCTGGTGTCCCTGGCCGCTGTTCAGATTTCGACGCCAGCGCTGATGTTCCGGCAGGCTCAGCGCTGCCAGACCTTGCTTCGCGCCGTGGCTATGCGAATGCTCAGCGCTGGCAGGCAGTTGCGTCTGGTTGAGGCGGGGAAGATCGAGCAGGGCGCCATCAATGTTGCCCTGGGTGGTCTGCACGTACTGACGTCCACCGCCAGCCTGCTGCCACCAGGCATTGAACGCGGCCTGACTCTCAGCCGTCGCGCGATCGGATTTATTCGCCACGATGATGTCTGCCGAGGCGAGCTGGTCGCGGAAATTGTCGTTATTGATCGCTTTTTCATCCAGCAGCTGGCGGGGGTCGAGCAGGCAAAGCGTCGCACGCAGCTCAAGCCACGGCTCGTAGACCGGGGCGGTCAGTAAATCAAGAATTTGCTTCGGATGACCCAGCCCAGTGGGTTCAATCAGCAGACGGTCAGGCTTGCCCTGACGCAGCAGCGTATTCAGTCCGACCTGCATCGGCAGACCATTCACGCAGCACATACACCCGCCCGGGATCTCTTTCACCATCGCGCCGCTGTCGGCGAGCAACGCGCCGTCGATCCCCACTTCGCCAAATTCGTTGACCAGCACGGCCCACTTTTCCGCCGGATCTTTATTGGCCAGCAAATGCAGAATGGACGTAGTTTTACCGCTGCCGAGAAAACCGGTGATCAGGTTGGTTTTGGTCACGTGCGCTCCGATAAATAATTGTGATGTAGTAACAACTATCTATCATCCTGACGAAAAAATCGGGCATTGAGAAGAGGGAGGGCGAACGGAGCGTAAAACCGTTCGCCTTAAACGCAATAATCGCTAAATTTTTAACGTTTCGATAACGGCCTGACGCGCGCCGAGCCGGACGAGGCGCTGGTACGCGCCGGTGATTGCCTCGACAAAGACAGGGTTTTGCGGCAGGTCGTCGCCAAAGATTTCTTTTAGCGTCAGCAGGGCGCTAACGCGTTCTGCGTCACTGCTGGAAGCGACAATGGCCTGAAACTTGTCGCTCAGTGGATCGCGCACGTCAATGGCGTTGCCCTGGTCGTCCGTCCCGCTGACGTAGCGCATCCAGCCTGCGACGCCCAGCGCCAGTAATGGCCAGGCGGTGTTACGCTCAAGATGCATGCGGATCCCATCCAGCATGCGCTGAGGCAGCTTCTGACTGCCGTCCATAGCGATTTGCCAGGTGCGGTGCTGTAGCGCCGGGTTGGCGAAGCGGTCAAGCAGGCTGTCAGCATAGGCTGTCAGATCGACGTTGGTGATACGCAGCGTAGGGGCCTGCTCATTCAGCATCAGCCTGCGGGCAGCCTCGCGGAAGCTGTCGTCCTGCATACATTCATTTATGTGCGCGTAGCCGGCAAGGTAGCCCAGATACGCCAGGAAGGAGTGGCTGCCGTTCAGCATCCGCAGCTTCATCTGCTCCCAGGGCAGGACATCCTCAACCATCTGTACGCCTGCAACCTCCCATTCCGGACGCCCGGCGACAAAGTTATCTTCCACTACCCACTGAATGAACGGTTCACAGCTGATGGCGCAGGGATCTTCAACGCCAAGTTCCTGGGTGATTTCCGCGAGTGAGGCGTCAGTGGCGGCGGGCACGATTCGGTCGACCATGGTGCCAGGGAAGCTCACGTGCGCCTCGATCCATCCGGCCAGCTCTGCGGAACGCTTTCCGGCCATGCCGAGAACGGCATTTTTCACCACGTGGCCGTTATCGGGAATGTTGTCGCAGGAGAGCACGGTAAACGCCGGCAGGCCGCGCTCGCGGCGGCGATGAAGCGCTTCGACCAGAATACCCGGCGCGGAATGCGGCTCAGACGGATGCTCAAGATCGTGCAGAATGCGGCTGTTGTGCATATCCAGTTTCCCCGTCGCCGGATCGATGCAGTAGCCTTTTTCGGTAATGGTGAGGGAGACAATGGCCACCTGCGGTTCGCAGAACTTCTCAATAATGGCTGCCAGCGAGTCGAGTTTTGCGTTCAGGCACTCTTTTACCGCACCGATAATAATGGGCTGATTGCCTTCGGCACCTTTCTCCAGCACGGTAAACAGATGATCCTGCGCGCGGAGCTGGCGCATGAGAACATCGCCGCTAAAGAGGCTAATCTCACAAATACCCCAGTCGCCTCCTTTGGCGTTCAGCACCCGGTTTGTTAACAACGCCTGATGCGCCCGGTGGAACGCGCCAAAGCCGAAATGGACGATGCGGGAGCGTAACTGCTCGCGATCGTAGCGGGGCTGCTGGACATGAGCAGGAAGCGCGGTGGAGGCAATAGTCTTCATGTAGTACACACCTGATTAACCATTAATTAACAATGCCAGTGTAAAGTTATATGACAACAAATAAAATTGGTAAGCCGTAAATATCCCGGTTATGTGAGTTTGATCAATCAATGTCGCGCGCTGTGTTGACCACTTCGATTAAACATGTATGGTAGTCGTCATTGAGGTAATCCATATTGGTATAACAACTTGAGAGGGTGGGGCAATGGAACAAACCTGGCGTTGGTACGGGCCGAACGATCCGGTTTCTCTTGATGATGTGCGTCAGGCTGGCGCAACGGGTGTGGTCACGGCGCTGCATCATATTCCGAACGGTCAGGTGTGGCCGGTGGAGGAAATCCAAAAGCGTCAGGCACAGCTGGCAGAGAAGGGTCTAACCTGGTCTGTCGTGGAAAGTATTCCGGTTCACGAAGATATCAAAACCCACTCCGGTGAGTGTGAAACCTGGATTGCGAATTATCAGCAGAGCATTCGTAACCTGGCGGCCTGCGGTATTGATACCGTCTGCTATAACTTTATGCCAATTCTGGACTGGACGCGTACCGACCTGGAATATGAAATGGCCGATGGTTCGAAGGCGCTGCGTTTCGATCAAATCGCTTTTGCGGCTTTTGAGCTGCACATTCTGAAGCGTCCGGGGGCGGAAGCAGACTACACCGCCGAAGAGCAGCAGCAGGCGCTGGCGTGGTTCAATGCCGCCAGTGAAGCGGACATTGAGAAGCTGGTTCGCAATATTATCGCGGGCCTGCCGGGGGCGGAAGAGGGCTATACCCTCGATCAGTTCCGCGCGCGCCTGGCGGAATATGGCGATATCGATAAAAACCAGCTGCGTGAAAACATGGCGCACTTCCTGCGCGCTATCGTGCCGGTGGCAGAAGAAGCGGGCGTGCGGCTGGCGGTCCATCCGGACGATCCACCGCGTCCAATCCTCGGCCTGCCGCGTATCGTGTCGACCATTGAGGATATGCAGTGGCTAAAAGAGACGGTGGACAGCATCTACAACGGCTTTACCATGTGTACGGGCTCTTACGGCGTGCGTGCGGATAACGATCTGGTGCGGATGATCGAAACCTTTGGGGATCGCATTCATTTCACTCACCTGCGTGCAACCTGCCGTGAAGAGAATCCAAAAACCTTCCATGAAGCAGCCCACCTTGGCGGCGACGTGAACATGGTTGCGGTGGTGGATGCCATTCTCTCTGAAGAAGTACGTCGTAAGCAGGCGGGGGATGTACGTCCTATCCCGTTCCGTCCGGATCACGGGCATCAGATGCTGGACGATCTGCGCAAGAAAACGAATCCAGGGTATTCGGCGATTGGCCGTCTGAAAGGGATGGCGGAAGTGCGCGGTATCGAGCTGGCGCTGAAAATGACGAAGTATCCAGAGCTTCTGTAAGCCTGATTGCCCGGTGGCGCTACGCTTACCGGGCCTACGAAAAACCGGCTCTGAGGCCGGTTTTTGTGTTTTTGTAGGCCGGGTAAGGCGCAGCCGCCACCCGGCAAACGCCACAATCAGTCAGCGCGACCCATATAGCGTTTTTCTTCGATATGGATACGGATTTTCTCGCCCGCTGACAGGTATTCTGGCACCTGTACGACCAGACCGGTAGTCAGGGTAGCCGGTTTGTTACGCGCGCTTGCAGACGCGCCTTTGATGCCCGGTGCCGTTTCAACGATTTCCAGATCAACGGTCTGCGGCAGCTCCAGCGCCAGCAGCACGCCATCCCAGGTCAGCACCTGCATGTCCGGCATTCCACCTTCAGGAATAAACAGCAGCTCTTCTTCGATCTGATCTTTGGTGAAGATATACGGGGTGTAATCTTCTTTATCCATGAACACGTATTCGTTGCCGTCGATGTAGGAGAAATCAACGTAGCGACGGGTCAGGGTCACGGTATCCACGATATCGTCGCCTTTAAAACGTTCTTCCACTTTCAGGCCGGTACGGACATCGGAGAAACGCATTTTATACAGCGTTGCTGCGCCACGGGCGCTGGGTGCCTGAATGTCGATATCTTTCACAATCAGCAGTTTGCCGTTGTAATTCAGTACCATACCTTTCTTGATTTCGTTCGCTCTTGGCATTGCAGTAATCCTGTTTACGGGAGGTAAAAAATATCGCGCCAAATTACTCGCGCGCGGCCTTTCAGGCAAGCGGAATTCGTGGGTTTTGCTATCAATACATAAAAGGTGTTACTGTGCGCGCAATGCCCGACTGCGCGGGCATCTGCCACCAACAGAGAGCATGTATGGATTGTCGTTCCGACTGTGGCGCGTGCTGTACCGCACCGTCCATCTCAAGCCCCATTCCAGGCATGCCACAAGGCAAGCCTGCCAATACCCGCTGCGTTCAGCTCTCTGACTCCAACCTGTGCATGATCTTTGGCTCGCCTTTACGCCCGAAGGTGTGCTCCGGGCTCCAGCCTGGCGCCGAAATGTGCGGCAGTACGCGCCAGCAGGCCATCACTTACCTGCTTGAGCTGGAAGCGCTCACCGCGCCTTAAACGTCTTTGATCCGCGTCAGGCAGCTCAGCGTCAGGACGCACATCACCAGCGCAATCCAGAACACCGTATGATAGTTCCAGATTTCAGCCACAATGCCCGCCAGTGAGCCTGCAATAATCCAGCCCACGCGGGTGGTATTAGTATAAAGGGTGGTGGCAGCGCCTGCCTGACCCGGCATCAGATCCTGGAAGTAGAGCATGCCGATACCGGCCAGGATGCCGATATAAATGGCGTTCAGCAGCTGTAAAGCAAGAAGCAGGGCTGGCGTATGAACCGTCAGCATACCGATATAAAACAGCAGCCCGGCAACGGCGGCGATGCGCATCAAAAAGCGCTTGCCGAAGCGCTTCGCGTAATAGCCCGCAATCAGCATGGTGGGGATCTCAAGCCCCGCGGCGGTTCCCATCATGATCCCGGCCAGCTTCTCCGGCAGATGCAGCTCATCAATAATAAACAACGGCATATTAATGATATAGAGGCTGTTCGTTCCCCACATCAGCGTACAGATAATGAATAACAGTAGTGCGTCGCGCCGGTTACGCCGCGGTGCTTCCAGCGTACCGGTCGCCACTTTCGGCTCTTTACGCATGGAAGGCAGGAAGAACCATACCATTGCGCCACACACCACGAAGGCTACCGCCGCGCTGAGGTACATTACCGTAAAGCCAAAACCCATTGCCAGCGCGTAGGCGAGCGGGGGGCCAATCACCCACGCAAGCGACACCTGCGCGCGCAGTATCGAGCTGAACATCACCGCTTCCCGTCCGGTACGGTCGGCGTGCTCGCGGGCAAGGGCGAACATCTGCGGGTTGGCGGTCGAGCCGAAGCTGCTCAGGAACACCCCAACAAACAGCAGAATGAAATAGTTGCGGTTCCAGGCAAACAACACGCAGGCGAAAACGCCCAGCAGACAGCAAAAGACGATCAGGCTTTTACGATCGCCTTTTCTGTCGGAACGCCCGGCCAGAAACTGGCTGACCAGGATGCCAATGATGGCGCTCCCGGTGAAGAAGAAGCCAACCATCGCCGGACGCGCGTGGACTTCGTTGGTCAGAAACAGGCTCAGCGTAGGCGTTTGTAACGCACCGGCAATACCGGTGAGGAAAGCAACGATCAAAAACGCCGTTGACGTCAAATCAAAGGGCTTTGGTGAGGCGGCAGCGGGGGTGTTATGCATGTTCAGTCTTTGCGAGTAACAGAGAGAGGCGGAGTTTACGCCGCCTGTCATTAAATAAACAGAGGGCAAAATCAAGATTGCCACAATAAATCAAAATAGCATTTCAGTTTAACGCTGTTTCGCTGAAGCGTGCTGAACCTGTTTGCTGAACATCAGCAAAAACCTCCCTATTGAAGAAGAAATGTGCTGCACTTCTAAATTCTGCAACAAGAAATGTAACTTTTCTTGCAACCTTTTGTAGAAAAGACAAGACTTCTTGAAACGTTTCAGCGCTATCTTGCATGTCCTGTAGAAGCAGGTTAGCGCATATTTTCTCAGTTAAGCTGAAACGATTCAATTTCAGCAGGAGAGGAGAATCATGTTCCAGTTATCTGTTCAGGATATCCACCCGGGCGAACAGGCCGGGAATAAAGAAGAGGCTATTCGCCAGGTCGCCGCTGCGCTCGTGCAGGCTGGCAACGTGGCGGACGGCTACGTCAACGGCATGCTGGCGCGTGAACAGCAGACCTCCACCTTCCTCGGTAACGGTATTGCAATTCCGCACGGCACCACGGACACCCGCGATCAGGTGCTGAAAACCGGCGTGCAGGTTTACCAGTTCCCGCAGGGCGTGCTCTGGGGCGAGGGGCAGGTGGCTTACGTGGCGATCGGTATCGCGGCAAGCGGTGACGAACACCTGGGCCTGCTGCGTCAGCTGACGCACGTGCTGAGCGATGATGCCGTCGCGGAACAGCTTAAATCCGCCACCACTGCTGAAGAGCTGCGTGCCCTGCTGATGGGCGAAAAACAGAGCGAAGCGCTGAAGCTGGATAATGAAACCCTGATGCTGGACGTCGTTGCGTCCGATCTGGTGACGCTCCAGGCGCTGAACGCGGCTCGCCTGAAAGAGGTGGGGGCGGCTGATACCGCCTTTGTGACCCGCACCATCAATGATAAGCCTTTAAACCTGGGTCAGGGCATCTGGCTGAACGACAGTGCTGAAGGCAACCTGCGCAGTGCTATCGCGGTCAGCCGTGCTGCGGTTGCCTTTGAGACAGACGGCGAACGCGCCGCGATGCTGGTAACCGTTGCCATGGCTGACGATCAGCCGGTTTCCGTGCTGAAGCGCCTTGGCGATCTGCTGCTGAACAATAAAGCTGAAAAACTGCTGAACGCAGACGCGGCGACGGTGCTGGCTCTGTTGACCAGCGACGATGCGCTGACGGACGACCTGCTGAGCGCAGAGTACGTGGTGCGTAACGAACACGGCCTGCATGCCCGTCCGGGCACCATGCTGGTGAATACCATTAAACAATTTGAAAGTGAGATCACCGTGACCAATCTGGACGGTTCGGGTAAACCAGCCAACGGGCGCAGCCTGATGAAAGTTGTCGCGCTGGGTGTGAAGAAAGGCCATCGTCTGCGTTTTACCGCGCAGGGTGCTGATGCTGAACAGGCGCTGAAAGCGATTGGCGACGCCATCGCGGCCGGTCTGGGGGAGGGCGCATAATGAGCAGACGTGTTGCGACCATTACGCTGAACCCGGCTTACGATCTGGTGGGCTTCTGCCCGGAAATTGAGCGTGGCGAAGTTAACCTGGTGCGAACCACCGGCCTGCATGCCGCAGGGAAAGGGATTAACGTGGCGAAGGTGCTGAAAGATCTCGGCATCGACGTCACCGTTGGCGGCTTCCTTGGCAAAGACAACCAGGACGGTTTTCAGCAGTTGTTTAGTGAACTGGGCATCGCTAACCGTTTTCAGGTTGTGCAGGGCCGTACCCGTATTAACGTTAAGCTGACCGAGAAAGACGGTGAAGTGACCGATCTGAACTTCTCCGGCTTCGAAGTGACCCCGGCTGACTGGGAGCGCTTCGTTGCCGATTCCCTGAGCTGGCTGGGCCAGTTTGACATGGTGTGCGTCAGCGGCAGCTTGCCGTCCGGCGTCAGCCCGGAAGCGTTCACCGACTGGATGACGCGCCTGCGCAGCCAGTGCCCGTGCATTATTTTTGACAGCAGCCGCGACGCGCTGGTCGCCGGTCTGAAAGCCTCGCCATGGCTGGTTAAGCCTAACCGCCGTGAACTGGAAATCTGGGCGGGCCGTAAGCTGCCAGAATTAAAGGATGTGATTGACGCTGCCCATGCGCTGCGCGAGCAGGGTATCGCTCATGTGGTGATTTCGCTGGGTGCAGAAGGTGCCCTGTGGGTTAACGCCTCCGGGGAATGGATTGCCAAACCGCCTTCTATGGAAGTGGTCAGCACCGTGGGTGCCGGGGATTCGATGGTTGGCGGCCTGATCTACGGTCTGCTGATGCGCGAATCCAGTGAACATACCCTACGCCTTGCTACCGCCGTTGCGGCCCTGGCCGTGAGCCAGAGCAATGTCGGTATTACCGATCGTACCCAGTTAGCCGCGATGATGGCGCGCGTTGACTTAAAACCTTTTAACTAACAGCAGGAGAGGAATAATGAAAACGCTGCTGATCATTGACTCCGGTCTCGGACAGGCTCGTGCCTATATGGCGAAGACCCTGCTGGGCGCGGCGGCACAAAAAGCGCACCTGGATATCATTGATAACCCGGGTGATGCTGAAATGGCGATTGTTCTGGGCGACAAAATCCCCGCGGACAGCGCCCTGAACGGCAAAAAAGTATGGCTGGGCGATATTAACCGCGCGGTGGCACACCCTGAACTGTTTCTGAGCGAAGCAAAAGGTCATGCGACGGTTTACAGCGCACCCGTTGAGGCCGCGCCGGTCGCAACCGCTGGGCCGAAACGCATTGTTGCGGTAACGGCCTGCCCGACAGGTGTGGCTCACACCTTTATGGCGGCTGAAGCCATTGAAACCGAAGCGAAAAAACGCGGCTGGTGGGTGAAGGTTGAAACTCGTGGCTCTGTTGGCGCGGGTAATGCCATCACGCCGGAAGAGGTGGCCGAAGCCGATCTGGTGATCGTGGCGGCCGATATCGAAGTGGATCTGGCGAAGTTTGCCGGTAAGCCGATGTACCGCACCTCAACCGGCCTGGCGCTGAAGAAAACTGCGCAGGAGTTTGATAAAGCGCTGGCGGAAGCCAAACCTTATCAGGCGACCGGTGCGGCTAAAACGCCTGGCGAAGGTAAGAAAGAGTCTGCGGGTGCCTATCGTCACCTGTTAACCGGGGTTTCCTACATGCTGCCGATGGTGGTGGCGGGCGGCCTGTGTATTGCGCTCTCCTTTGCCTTTGGTATCGAAGCCTTTAAAGAGCAGGGCACGCTGGCGGCAGCCTTGATGCAGATTGGTGGCGGCTCCGCGTTTGCGCTGATGGTGCCGGTGCTGGCGGGCTTTATCGCCTTCTCCATCGCTGACCGTCCGGGTCTGACGCCGGGTCTTATCGGCGGTATGCTGGCCGTGAGCACCGGTTCTGGCTTCATCGGCGGTATCATCGCCGGTTTCCTTGCCGGTTACGTGGCGAAGCTCATCAGCTCGAAGCTGAAGCTGCCGCAGAGTATGGAGGCGCTGAAACCTATCCTGATCATCCCGCTGATTTCCAGCCTGGTGGTCGGTCTGGCGATGATTTACCTGATTGGTAAGCCGGTCGCGGGCATTCTGGAAGGTCTGACCCACTGGCTGCAAACCATGGGGACGGCGAACGCGGTGCTGTTGGGCGCAATCCTCGGCGGTATGATGTGTACCGACATGGGCGGTCCGGTAAACAAAGCGGCATACGCGTTCGGCGTTGGCCTGCTGAGTACCCAGACCTATGCGCCTATGGCGGCGATCATGGCGGCAGGTATGGTGCCTCCGCTGGCACTTGGCCTGGCGACAATCATTGCCCGTCGTAAGTTCGATAAAGCGCAGCAGGAAGGCGGCAAAGCGGCGCTGGTGCTGGGTCTGTGCTTCATTACCGAAGGCGCAATCCCGTTTGCGGCGCGCGATCCAATGCGTGTTCTGCCATGCTGTATCGTCGGCGGTGCGGTAACGGGAGCTATCTCCATGGCGGTAGGTGCGAAACTGATGGCACCGCACGGCGGTCTGTTCGTCCTGCTGATCCCTGGCGCCATCACGCCGGTGCTGGGCTACCTGCTAGCGATTGTTGCCGGTACGCTGGTGGCGGGTCTGTCTTACGCGGTGCTGAAGCGTCCGGAAGCGGAAGTGGTCGCAAAAGCAGCCTAAAAGAGGTGTCGGGTGGCGGCTTCGCCTTACCCGACCTACAAAAAAGCCGGGTCGCGTTAAGCGCCCGGCTTTTTTTAGGCCGCCTGTTCAGCGGTCTGCTGTGCCTTCAGCCAGGCAATCTCTTCTGCCCAGATATCCGGATTGATGGTTTCCAGCACCATTGGAATGCCGTCGAAGCGGGCATCCTGCATGATAAAGCGGAACGCATCGTGGCCGATATTACCTTCGCCCAGGCTGTGGTGACGGTCTACGCGGCTGCCGAACGCGCTTTTCGCATCGTTTAAGTGCATACCGCGAAGATATTTAAAACCAACAATACGCTCGAACTCTTCGAAGGTATTTTTCGTGGCCTCGGTTGTGCGCAGGTCATACCCGGCGGCAAACGCGTGGCAGGTATCAATGCACACGCCCACGCGGGATTTGTCTTCCACGCCGTCGATGATCGCCGCCAGATGCTCAAACCTGAAGCCAAGGTTGCTGCCCTGACCGGCGG
Source organism: Enterobacter sp. CM29 (assembly GCF_013179605.1). Classification (NCBI taxonomy): domain Bacteria; kingdom Pseudomonadati; phylum Pseudomonadota; class Gammaproteobacteria; order Enterobacterales; family Enterobacteriaceae; genus Enterobacter; species Enterobacter sp. CM29. The sequence continues at coordinate 10,718 of NZ_JABMCU010000063.1, forward strand.
TATTCTCAATCACCGCCGTCACGCCCTGGGTTTTATCCAGCGTCATGTTTATGGACTCGGCGATGCGCGCCAGACAGGCGTCTTCGTCGATTTGCATCAGATGGCTACCGGGATGGAAGTTCAGCAGCGTCAGCCCCAGCTGTTCACAGCGCTGAACCTCATCCAGGAATGCTTCGCGGGATTTTTCCAGCGCCTCAGCAACCGGGTGGCCGAGGTTAATCAGGTAGCTGTCGTGCGGGAGGATCTGCCCAGGCCCATAGCGGTATTTCTCGCAGGCGGCTTTGAAGTCATCAATCACTTCCGCGGTGAGGGGAGCTGCGCGCCACTGGCGCTGGTTTTTGGTGAACAGGGCGAAAGCGGTCGCCTCGATTTCGGCGGCGCGAATGGCGGCATTCGCAAGGCCACCGGCAGCGCTGACGTGCGCTCCAACATATTTCATAAAAAGACTCCTGTTAACCCGAAATGCCTATGATAGCGGGTTAACAGGAGAAGGACGAGATGGTTTATGCCAACAGGCTGTGTACCGCAAGGTTAATCGCACCGCCGCCAACAATCAGCCAGATGAACAGCACCAGCGCCATCAGCAGCGGTTTCGCCCCGGCTTTTTTCAGCGCGCTGACGTGCGTGGTGACGCCCAGCGCCGCCATTGCCATCGCCAGCAGGACCGTATCCAGCGTGACCAGCATATCCACCATCGCTTTTGGCAGCAGGTGGAAAGAGTTGAAGATAGCGACCACGATGAACAGGATCGCAAACCACGGAATGGTGATTTTGCTTTTCTCGCTGCCGCCTGCCGGAGCCAGCTGTTTAACCCGCGCCGCAAGGAAAATCAGGAACGGGGCCAGCATCATCACGCGCAGCATTTTGGCGATGACCGCCGCGTTTTCCGCTTCCGGGTTAATGGCGTGACCTGCCGCCACCACCTGCGCCACTTCGTGCATGGTTGAGCCGATATAAATGCCGTAGGTTTCCGGGCTAAACCAGTGCGCCACCAGCGGATACATGGCTGGATACAGGAAGATCGCCAGCGTACCGAAGATAACTACCGTCGCGACGGCAACCGTGACTTTACTGGCTTCGGCTTTGACTACCGGCTCTGTTGCCAGTACAGCCGCTGCGCCGCAGATGCTGCTACCCGCACCGATCAGCCAGCTGGTCTGTTTGTCCAGTCCAAAGATCTTCTGGCCGATAAAGCACGCCAGTAAAAAGGTGCTCGAAAGGGTCAGGACGTCGATGGCAATCCCGCTGACACCCACATCCGCAATCTGCGAAAAGGTGAGACGGAAGCCATAAAGGATGATCCCGAGACGTAATAAATGCTGCTTGGCGAAAATCACGCCGCCGTCGCAGGATTTCCAGATATGCGGGTAAACGGTGTTCCCGACCACCATGCCGAGCAGAATGGCCAGCGTCAGGGCGCTGAACCCTGCACCGGCAACAGCTGGTATACTGCCACCCCATAAGGCCACGCCGGTAACCACGGCGCTGAGCGCGAGACCCGGCACGAAGTGCCACACTGTACGATGATGTTGTAAGGTGATTTCTGACATAACCTTCTCCTTTGTCTGGCTAAAGGTTACGGCGCTCTGGCTTAAAAATAAAATTGATTATATATTTATAATCAATCTTTATAAGTGGTAAGCAACCATGCACATTACATTGCGTCAGCTGGAAGTTTTTGCCGAGGTGCTGAAAAGCGGCTCGACAACCCAGGCGTCACAAATGCTGGCGCTCTCGCAGTCCGCCGTTAGCGCGGCCTTGACCGATCTTGAAGGGCAACTGGGCGTCCAGCTTTTCGACAGGGTAGGAAAGCGACTGGTGGTAAACGAACATGGCCGCCTGCTGTATCCGCGTGCCCTGGCCTTGCTTGAACAGGCAACGGAGATCGAACAGCTGTTCCGTGAGGACAACGGCGCTATTCGCGTCTACGCCAGCAGCACGATCGGTAACTACATCCTGCCGGAAGTGATCGCCCGCTACCGCCGGGATTTTCCGACCCTGCCGCTGGAGATGAGCGTCGGCAACAGCCAGGACGTGATTAACGCGGTGATTGATTTCCGCGTGGACATCGGTCTTATCGAAGGGCCGTGCCACAACGTCGATATCATTGCGGAGCCCTGGCTTGAGGATGAGCTGGTGGTGTTTGCTTCCCCGGCCTCTTCTTTACTCCAGGGCGAGGTTACGCTGGAGCGTCTGGCGCAGGCGCAGTGGATCCTGCGAGAGCAGGGCTCCGGCACGCGTGAGATTGTCGATTATCTACTGCTGTCCCATCTGCCGCAGTTCCAGCTAGGGATGGAGTTAGGTAACTCCGAGGCCATTAAGCATGCCGTACGTCATGGCCTGGGCATTAGCTGTCTTTCCCGACGGGTGATCGCCGAACAGCTGGAAACCGGCTCTCTGGTTGAGATCCCCGTTCCGCTGCCGAAGCTGGTGCGCACGCTGTGGTGCATCCACCATCGTCAGAAACACCTTTCCAGCTCGCTCCAGCGTTTTCTGCGCTATTGTGCCATTTAACGTTCCCCGGTGGCGCTTCGCTTACCGGGGCCAGGTGCGCTTATCACTCCACATTTTTATGCTTTACTTATAATCCTGGCCGAGTCATGAAGCTCTCTTATAACTGAGCATTTCTGCCGGAAGCAACGCAGATCGTCTGCTACAATCGCGCCTCATTTATTGAATGGACAGCATTTTCACATGGTTTCAGAAACTAAAACCACAGAAGCGCCCGCGCTACGTCGCGCACTTAAGGCGCGTCACCTGACGATGATCGCCATTGGCGGCTCCATCGGTACGGGTCTTTTCGTTGCCTCTGGCGCAACAATTTCGGCAGCCGGCCCGGGTGGGGCATTATTCTCTTATATCCTGATTGGCCTGATGGTCTACTTCCTGATGACCAGCCTGGGCGAACTGGCGGCATACATGCCGGTGTCTGGTTCGTTTTCGACCTACGGACAAAAATACGTTGAGGAAGGCTTCGGCTTCGCGCTGGGCTGGAACTACTGGTATAACTGGGCGGTGACCATCGCCGTTGACCTGGTCGCGGCACAGCTGGTGATGACCTGGTGGTTCCCGGACACGCCCGGCTGGATCTGGAGCGCCCTGTTCCTGGCGGTCATCTTCCTGCTGAACTACATCTCCGTGCGCGGTTTCGGCGAAGCGGAATACTGGTTCTCTTTGATTAAAGTGGCAACCGTCATCATCTTTATCGTCGTCGGTGTGGCGATGATCGTTGGTATTTTCAAAGGGGCCGAACCGGCGGGCTGGAGTAACTGGACAATAGGCGATGCGCCGTTTGCCGGGGGCTTCTCGGCGATGATTGGCGTGGCGATGATTGTCGGCTTCTCCTTCCAGGGCACCGAACTGATTGGCATTGCGGCCGGTGAATCCGAAAACCCGGAGAAGACCATCCCGCGCGCGGTGCGTCAGGTGTTCTGGCGTATCCTGCTGTTCTATGTGTTCGCGATCCTGATTATCAGCCTGATCATTCCGTATACCGACCCAAGCCTGCTGCGTAACGACGTAAAAGACATCAGCGTCAGCCCGTTCACGCTGGTCTTCCAGCACGCGGGTCTGCTCTCAGCGGCGGCGGTGATGAACGCGGTGATCCTGACGGCGGTACTGTCTGCGGGTAACTCCGGGATGTACGCCTCCACCCGCATGCTCTACACCCTGGCCTGCGACGGTAAAGCGCCGCGTATTTTCTCGAAACTGTCTCGCGGTGGCGTGCCACGCAACGCGCTGTATGCGACCACGGTGATTGCGGGTCTCTGTTTCCTGACCTCCATGTTCGGCAACCAGACGGTCTACCTGTGGCTGCTTAACACCTCTGGTATGACGGGCTTCATTGCCTGGCTGGGCATTGCCATCAGCCACTACCGTTTCCGTCGCGGGTACGTCAAGCAGGGGCATGATCTGAATAACCTGCCGTACCGGTCAGGATTCTTCCCGCTGGGGCCGATCTTCGCCTTCGTTCTGTGCCTGATTATTACCCTGGGTCAGAACTATGAGGCCTTCCTTGCGGACACCATTGACTGGGGCGCCGTCACGGCCACCTATATTGGCATTCCGCTGTTCCTGATCATCTGGTTTGGCTACAAACTGACGAAAGGAACACGCTTCGTTCGCTACAGTGAAATGGATTTCCCGGAACGATTTAAATAATAACCGCACTTCCTCTCTTTTAGCCCGCTCAGTTGAGCGGGCTTTTTTATGGGCAGATCAGAAGCTGTAGGTCATGCCAACGGTATAGCGGCGGCCATCCAGCACGGTGTCATACGTATCGTAATCAATCTGCTTATCGAGCATGTTATATACACCGGCAGTAACCAGCAGGTTTTTGTTGGCGTTGTAGCGCATACCGACATCCACCTGAGTGTAGGACGGTGTGCCCTGAGACATAGACGTGCGGCTCAGGTACTCAGACGTTTTACCGCGCAGGTTCAGACGGCTCCAGAAGCCGACGTCGGGCGTCGCCTGCCAGTCCAGGGTGGTGTTGAACATGTGTTTTGGCATTTTGTTCAGTGGCTTGCCGGAGAACTGGCCGCTCTTCTGCTCGGATTCCGTATAGGTGTAGTTTGCAGTCCAGTTCACATCGCGCGTGATTTTCCAGCCGAAGGAGGACTCCACACCGCGCATATTGGCTTTGTCCACGTTGACGCGATCGCTGACGAAATCATAGCTATGATCGCCAATCGTACAGGCGGGATCGGCGCTGCTGTTACAGCGGCGAACTTCCGTAATTTTATCCTTGAAGTCGGTATTAAACAGCGTCACACCGGCATTAAGGTTATCGTTGTTATCCCAGAGCAGGGCGAGCTCTTCGCTCAGGCTCTTCTCGGGTTTCAGATCCGGGTTGCCGACGATGATACCGTCAAGACGGCCGCCACCTGTCACCTGGCCCCAGCTGGCAGACGACTGACGCAGATCCGGCGCACGATAGCCAGCAGAAACCCCGCCTTTCAACGTCCACTGATCGGCCAGGTGCCATACGCCGTAACCGCGCGGCGTCCAGTTCGTCCCGTAGTTTTGGTCTTTGTCCATACGCAGGCCGCCGGTCAACGTAAAGCTTTCCGTCATTGACCATTCATCTTCGGCAAACAGGGCCCAGCTCCAGCGCGTCAGTTTGTTCAGGCCGTCAGCAGCTTCCAGCTGATTACCGTTGTCGCGCAGTTTCTCATAGCGGTACTGCCCGCCGAGGGTCAACGTATGATCGCCGAGGAAGATCTGGTTCTGGTTGTTAAAGGTGGTGTTGTAGGAACGCATTTTGCGACCTGGATTATTGGTCTCTTCCTGCTGGATATAGCTGGTGGTATTGAAGTCGTCGTAATAACCACTGTGGGTTAACGAGTAGGTCGTGTGCTCATAGCGCGAGTCGCTTTTGGTATTTGGCGTACAGGTTGTTCCCCGGCAGGTTTCAGCTGCTTTCGACATCCCCGGGGTGCTGTTTCTGTCCTGAAGCTCGCGAGCAAAGTCGAGATCGAAATCGTTCTTCTCGTCCGGCGTGAAGTTCAGCGTAATGCCACCGTTACGCATTTTCTGCTCGTTATAGCCGTTCACGATTTTATCTTCTGCGCGGCGTGACAACAGCCCCGTCACTTTTGCACCCAGCAGCCCGTCAATCAGGGGACCAGAGGCGTAGGCGTTGGTCTGGAAGATATCGCCGGAGTCATGATTTTCCTGGAAGGTTGCATCGCCATGCAACGAACCGGTCCAGGCTTTGGTGTTCGAGACTTTTTTGGTAATGACGTTAATGACGCCACCCATAGCATCGGAGCCGTAAAGCGAGGACATCGGGCCGCGGATGACCTCGATGCGCTCAATGGACTCCAGCGGCGGCAGCCAGCCTTGTTCAATACCCGAGTTGTCGCTGTTTGGGCGGGTGCTTCGCGTACTGACGCGTTTGCCGTTCACCAGGAACAGGGTGTACTGAGAGGCCATGCCGCGAATACTGATATCACTGCTACTTCCACCGCCGGTGACGACGACGCCCGGGACATCTCTCAGGGCATCGGTAACATCACGGTAGGCTTTATCTTCAATCTGCTGTTTTGAAATCACAGAGATGGAGGCGGGGGCATTCTGGATCTTTTGTTCAAAACCCGTCGCGGTAACGACAACGGTATCCTGATCGGCTGCGTGAACGAAGGGGGAACATGTGGCAGCGCCAATGGCGACGGCCAGGAGCTTAATGCGTGGTATTGTCATTTGTACATTCCGTATAAAAATGAAAAAAACTCCATCGGGATAACCCTGAGAACTGTATGTTTTTGTCTTGTAAGCACTCTTTGAGATGGAGAAGAGCCTGGAATTGTACAAAAGAATGTAGAATTGTAAACACAAATGATAATTGAAATCATTTGTGTTTGGGTGAGGGCGACGGAAAACAGGCTGGATTCAAGCGGATAGGATTATGTAAATGAGGGGAAAGGCCCGACAGGCGAGAGGCTATCGGGCAAACAGCTGTATTTACGCGAACAAATGTGTCGCATGGAAGCGAAGATGATCTTCAATAAAGGACGCCATGAAGTAATAGCTGTGATCGTATCCCGGCTGTATGCGCAGCGTCAGCGGCCAGTCCTTCTGGCGCGCGGCTTCCGCCAGCAACGCAGGCTGTAACTGCCCGGCGAGGAACTGATCGGCATCACCCTGATCCACCAGCATCGGGATAGCGTCTTCTGGCTGGCTCGCCAGCATCAGCGCACAGCTGTCCCATTCCTGCCATTTCTCTGCACCCTCACCCAGATAGTGCGTAAAGGCTTTTTGCCCCCACGGCACCTGCGTTGGGTTCACAATCGGAGCAAATGCGGACACGCTGGTGTATTTCCCAGGATTTTTCAGCGCCATTATCAGCGCCCCGTGGCCACCCATCGAATGTCCGCTTATCGCGCAGCGCTCGCTGACCGCGAACTGAGAGTGCACCAGGGCAGGCAGTTCATCGCGAATGTAGTCATACATGAGGTAATGGCTCGCCCAGGGTTGTTCCGTGGCGTTGAGATAGAACCCGGCGCCTTTACCCAAATCGTATCCGGCATCGTCGGCCACGTCATCGCCACGCGGGCTCGTATCTGGCATCACCAGCGCAATGCCCAGTTCGGCGGCAATACGCTGGGCGCCCGCTTTGGTGGTGAAGTTTTCGTCGTTGCAGGTCAGGCCTGAAAGCCAGTACAGCACCGGTGGATTGTCCGCAGGGGGCAGGAAAATACTGAACGTCATAGCACAGTTCAGCGTGGTGGAGTCGTGCCGCCAGCGCTGCTGTCGACCTTCAAAACAACGATGCTCTTCGAGCAGTTCCATGCAGGGCTCCTTATCCGAAAGACTATTCATTAAACGCATAATACAGAGTTTTCATTGACCTGTGAGCAACTTTCACTTTCGCAGGACGGCGAGATGTTGCATCATAAATTTACTTTTCTTTAACAATTGGAGCGATCATGGCGCTGCGTATCGCGCTCAGCGGATTTGTGGTTCTGGTCGTGGCGATGGGGATAGGGCGCTTCGCCTTCACGCCTCAGGTGCCGCTGATGATTGCCGCCGGGCAACTCACGCTTACCAGCGCGGGGCTGGTGGCGGCAATGAACTACCTGGGCTATCTGGTGGGGGCATGGGATGCTATGCGCGCTCATCGCTTCGTTGAAACGCGTCTCTGGCTTGGCATCACTGGCGCGGTGGCGCTGACGCTGCTCTCTGCGGCGGCAGATAATGCTGTCGTTCACGGTCTGCTGCGCTTTGTGATCGGCTGCATGAGCGGCTGGTCGATGGTGCTGATTGCCGCCTGGACCAACGAGCGGCTGGGGCAGCTGGGCAAGCCGGGGCTTAGTGCAGCCGTCTTTGCCGGACCCGGGGCCGGCATCGCCCTGAGTGGCCTGCTGGCGGTCTATATTCAGGCGAGATCTCTGTCTGCCGGCGCGGCATGGCAAATCTACGGCGTACTGGCGCTGGTGCTGATTGCGCTGGTGGCGCGCTATCTGCCGCGCGCGGGCCAGCTTCATCGCCCCGGTACCGCGCCTGAGCCGTTGCTGCTGACTACGGATCTCAGGCGTCTGGTCTGGAGCTACAGCCTGGCAGGGTTCGGCTATATCCTCCCTGCGACCTTCCTGTCGCAAATGGCGGCGGTGCGTTTCCCCGGCAGCCTGTTTGCCCAGTTTGTCTGGCCAATATTTGGCGCCGCCTCGGTGGTGGGGATTGCGCTCAGTATTGCCCTGCGGCATACATCAAGCGCTAACCGCAGGCTGGCGATTGTTCTCTGGTTACAGGGGATAGGCGTGCTGGCGGCCTGGCTGCTGCCGGGCATTGGCGGCTTGCTAACGGGTGGGCTGCTGGTGGGCGGCGGGTTCCTCTGCGCCGTGCAGCTCTCTCTGCTGTACGGTCGCGAGCTGGCGCCAGATCATACGCGTTATATGGCGGGACTGCTCACCACCGGGTATGCCATTGGTCAGCTGATTGGTCCGGTCACGTCGGCACTCTCGACCTGGCTCACGCACCGGCTGGAACCTGCGCTGGGGCTGGCGGGGATCGCGCTGTTCGCTGGCGGAGCGTTAGTCTGGAACCGTCAGGCTGAAAGGCAACAGCAATTGCAATAATTATCGACGTGAATACTGGATTATGTGCGTCGCCTCACGCACAATGAGCGCACACTTTTGCCACAACGAGGGCAAAAGACGCCACACCTGCAGGAGAAAAGAATGTCATCACTCAGTAAAGAAGCAGCCCTTGTCCATGAAGCGCTGGTTGCGCGCGGTCTTGAAACGCCACTGCGCCCGCCCGTGCAGGAGCTGGACAATGTTACCCGCAAGAGTCTGATCGCCGGCCATATGACGGAGATCATGCAACTGCTGAATCTCGATCTGAGCGACGACAGCCTGATGGAGACGCCGCACCGCATCGCGAAAATGTACGTCGACGAAATTTTCTCCGGCCTGGATTACGCGAACTTCCCGAAAATCACCGTCATTGAAAACAAGATGAAGGTCGATGAGATGGTGACGGTACGCGATATCACGCTGACCAGCACCTGCGAGCATCACTTTGTGACCATCGATGGTAAAGCGACGGTGGCCTATATTCCAAAAGATACGGTCATTGGCCTGTCCAAGATCAACCGCATCGTGCAGTTCTTTGCCCAGCGTCCTCAGGTGCAGGAGCGTCTGACGCAGCAGATCCTGACCGCACTGCAAACCCTGTTGGGGACTAACAACGTGGCGGTGTCTATCGACGCGGTTCACTACTGCGTGAAAGCGCGTGGCGTGCGTGATGCAACCAGCGCGACTACCACCACCTCGCTGGGCGGCCTGTTCAAATCGAGCCAGAACACCCGCCAGGAGTTTCTGCGCGCCGTGCGCCACCACAACTAATCAGACAGGGCAGGGACCATGGAGCGAAACGTCACGCTCGATTTTGTTCGCGGCGTCGCCATTCTCGGTATCCTGCTGCTGAATATCAGCGCCTTCGGTCTGCCGAAGGCCGCCTATCTGAACCCTGCATGGTATGGCGACATCACGCGCAGCGACGCCTGGACGTGGGCAATCCTTGATCTCTTCGCACAGGTTAAATTTCTGACCCTCTTTGCGCTTCTGTTTGGCGCGGGACTTCAGCTTCTCCTCAAACGCGGTACGAGCTGGATCCAGTCGCGTTTAACGCTGCTGGTTATCCTCGGTTTTATTCACGGGCTGCTTTTCTGGGACGGCGATATTCTGCTCGCGTATGGTCTGGTGGGCCTGATTTGCTGGCGGCTGATCCGCGACGCGCCCGGTGTAAAAAGCCTCTTTAACACTGGCGTGATGCTCTATGTCATGGGACTGACCGTGTTATTGCTGCTTGGCATGATCGCTGATGCTTCCACCAGTCGTTCGTGGATCCCGGATGCGGCCAATCTGCAATATGAGCAGTTCTGGAAGCTGAAAGGCGGCATGGAAGCGATCGGCAACCGGGCCGATATGCTCGGCGATAACCTGCTGGCGCTGGGGGCGCAATACGGCTGGCAGCTGGCGGGGATGATGCTGATGGGCGCAGCCCTGATGCGCACCGGCTGGCTGAAAGGAGAATTTAGCCTGCGACACTATCGTCTCACAGGCGCTGGCCTGGTACTGCTCGGCGTGATGATTAACCTTCCGGCGGTGATCTTACAATGGCATCTTCAGTGGGATTACCGCTGGTGCGCGTTCCTGTTGCAGGTGCCGCGCGAACTGAGCGCGCCGTTCCAGACCATTGGCTATGCGGCGCTGATCTATGGCTTCTGGCCCCGGCTTTCTCGCCTGTGGATCGTCAGTGCGGTGGCCTGCGTTGGACGGATGGCGTTAAGCAATTACATCCTGCAAACGCTGATATGCACCACGCTTTTCTACCGATTCGGCCTGTTTATGAAATTCGACCGCCTGACGCTGCTGGCGTTTGTTATTCCGGTCTGGGTTGTTAACGTGGTGTTTTCAGTTATCTGGCTGCGTTTTTTCCGCCAGGGCCCGCTGGAGTGGGTATGGCGACGGTTAACCGCCCTTGCGTCGGGCGTGTCATTGCGTAATACATCCAGATAACGATCTGGATCACAATCATTAACAAAACGGATGTAAGCGTTTTCATCTGTGTGAGCTTCTTCACGTAGTCTCCTCTCTCTCGCTGCCAGAATAGCCACCTTGCTAAACACAGGGGGTGTCTGTGAGTTGCTGCAATCCTTTTAAGGGTGGTGAATATGATCACCATTCGTGACGTCGCCCGCCAGGCGGGT
>NZ_JABMCU010000064.1:0-21143 GCF_013179605.1 Enterobacter sp. CM29
CAAATTTCTTCACCTTCAGATCTTCATCAAAAACTCTCGAAACTGGCAGATGAGAAGGGCGGGAAATACTATGTCATCATCGCCGCTCGAGAGCATGGCCCTAACTTCCAGGCCGTAGCAGAAGTCTTCAAATAATCTTTCCGAATAACGCAGAAACCCGCTCATGGCGGGTTTTTTGCTTATAGGGAGCAAAAAAAATGCCCCTGGTGCGGGGCGAGTTTGAGTCAAATCTTTTCTTATGTTTATGTGCTCTAAGGCGTTGGCACAATAACAGCTTATTCAAATAATGCAATCTAAATGCATATTTAAATGCAATGGCCCCATCTGCTGCTCATCTCAAGGTGAAGGCAGCATACGTAACGCAGATAGTCTACGCTTTACATAGGGTTATGGTTAAAACCAGTTAGATACTGGAAACAGTAAACGGCCGCAAGAGGTAAATATGAAAGTTGACGCAATGACGCAAAAGGCAGAGGAAGAAATTTCAGCGCTTATAGCCAAAAAAATTGCAGAATTACGAAAAAAAACAGGGCAGGAAGTATCTGAAATTGAGTTTATCGCTCGTGAGGCCATGACAGGCCTGGAGGGGTATGAAGTAAAAATCAAACTCCTGTAAGCGTTTCTTCCTGAAATGGTCGCTCAATTCTTGCCGCAAAAGAGAACCGGGCGTGGTGCCCGGTTGTTTTATGGATAATCAACGTCTTTATGAGCGAATAAACGTCAGGATATCGGCATTTATGGTATCTGCATGCGTGGTATGCATCCCATGCGGGAAGCCTGGATAGATTTTAAGCTCGCTGTTTGCGAGCAGCTTATCCTGAAGAAGGGAGGCATTTTTATACGGGACGACCTGATCGTCATCACCCTGCAACACAAGCACGGGAACGGTGATAGCTTTGAGATCGTCCGTCTGGTCGGTTTCTGAAAATGCCTTAATGCCATCATAGTGGGCTTTGGCGCTACCGATCATACCCTGACGCCACCAGTTCTGGATTGTTCCCTGCGAAACCTCTGCTCCGTCTCGGTTAAATCCATAGAAAGGGCCGCTGGCGACGTCGAGGTAAAACTGGGCGCGGTTAGCGGCCAGCGCCTGGCGGAAGCCGTCGAACACCTCAATGGGCGTACCGCCGGGGTTCGTGTCTGATTTTACCATCAGCGGAGGAACGGCGCTGACCAGTACCGCTTTGGCCACCCGCCCCTGAGGCTGGCCGTACTTCGCAACGTATCTGGCGACCTGGCCTCCGCCGGTGGAGTGGCCGACGTGCACGGCATTACGCAAATCAAGGCTTTCGACCACGGCTGATGCGTCGGAGGCATAATGATCCATATCATGACCTTCACTTACCTGATCGGAACGACCATGACCACGACGGTCGAGGGCGATGACGCGGAAGCCTTCTGCAAGGAAAAAGAGCATCTGGTTATCCCAGTCATCGGCGCTCAGCGGCCAGCCGTGATGGAAAACGATCGGCTGCGCATCCTTCGGACCCCAGTCTTTGTAATAAATACTGACACCATCTTTCGTTGTTACGAATGCCATATTTCAGACTCCTCTGCTAATGGCAACATGTGTGAAGGCTAAGTAAATAGCCCAGCATTTAGGGACGTAATAAAACTGACTTATATTAATCTTATTACTGATATATCCGCTTAAAGTGTAGAAGGGTTCCTGAAAACAGTTATAGATTAATTTTGTATGGTCATTATTTATTTTTAAACGAAATATCCCCTAAACCAGCCGGGGCACTGTGTTATTTTTCTCGCGTGGTGAATCCCCCTGTGCGGAGGGGCTAAACAGCACGTGTAGCTTAGGCAATCAGTAGCGGGTCAAGGTGGCTGACCAACGACTCACCGGGAGGCACCCGGCACCACACATACGTTAAAGCTTGTATCTCGCTAAATTTATTAGGGATGGTGTATGAAGTTGGGCTTTTTGGCTGGAGCAGTGCTGGCAACCTGGTTGTCTTTAACCTACCCGACGCAAATGAGAGCTGTTTTTGAACAACTGGTTACGATAGTGCAGCAAATCACGCAGCCTTCAGCAGAGCCTCATTCTGATATGGTCACACCGGAACAGTCATATCCTTGATTGTTATATTTACGATGAACGTTAGCCATCTTAATAGTTAACCTGTGCTTATTTTTCTGATGGGCTTATTATTGGCCGGGCAGAGGTTACCGCCACCCGGCCTGACGGTCTTAAACGATCGCGTTAGGGCACGCTTCGCCCTTATCAAGCTGCTGTAAATTCCCCAGCGTGGTTTCCGAAATACTGATCAGCGCTTCGGCGGTCAGAAACGCCTGGTGGCCGGTGAACAACACGTTGTGGCAGGCCGACAGGCGACGGAACACGTCGTCCTGAATCACGTCGTTAGATTTATCCTCAAAGAACAGATCGCGTTCGTTCTCATACACGTCCATACCCAACGCGCCGATTTTTTGCGTTTTCAACGCTTCGATAGCGGCCTGAGAGTCGATCAGTCCGCCGCGGCTGGTATTAATGATCATCACGCCGTCTTTCATCTGGTCGAACGCCGACTGGTTAAGCAGGTGATAGTTTTCCGGGGTCAACGGACAGTGCAGGGAGATAACATCAGACTGCGAGAAGAGCGTTTTCAGATCGACATACTCCACGCCCAGCTCCAGCGCAGCGGCGCTTGGGTACGGATCAAACGCCAGCAGGCGCATGCCAAATCCTTTCAGGATGCGTAGGGCGGCCACACCAATTTTGCCGGTACCGATCACGCCTGCGGTTTTACCGTACATAGTAAAGCCGGTCAGCCCTTCCAGAGAGAAGTTGGCATCACGGGTACGCTGATAGGCACGGTGAATACGACGGTTGAGCGACATCATCATCCCGACGGCATGTTCTGCCACGGCTTCCGGAGAATAGGCCGGAACGCGAACAACCTTCAGACCCAGCTCTTTGGCGGCATCGAGATCGACGTTGTTAAAGCCCGCGCAGCGCAGGGCAATGTATTTCACGCCCTGTTTTTTCAACTCTTCCAGTACCGGTCGGCTACCGTCATCGTTAACGAAGATACACACGCCTTCGCAGCCGTGGGCGGTTTTAGCCGTCTTTTCAGTCAGCAGAAAGTCGAAAAATTCAAGATCGAAACCGTACGTCTCGTTAACATGTTGCAGATACTTTTTGTCGTACTGCTTTGTGCTATATACCGCGAGTTTCATAAGACTTTCTCCAGTGATTTTGGAACCACGTTAGCATGTTTAAAATTATCTTACAATTTTTCAAAATTCATTGAAATCAATAAGTTCTATGAATTATTGTAGAGCATCTACTCTTAAAAATGGCATTACCTTCAACTGACTGGCTAAACATGCGACAATGAGCGGCAAGAACGGCTTATTTATTTCGCAAAATCAGGATATTAACTGCCCATGAAGGGTAAATACAAAGCCGCAATCGCGCTATTACTGCTGCTGTTAATCGTGCCGCTGACGCTGCTGATGACGCTCGCCCAGTGGGTGCCCACGCTCGCCGGGATCTGGCTTCCCGTTGGAACGCGCATCGCATTTGAAAAAAGCCCGCGGCTAACGCGCCACGCCCTGATTATTCCCGATCTTCGCTATCTGGTAGAAGAGTGCGAAATTGCCCGCGTGGAAAACGTGACCCTGTCACACCCCAGCCGCTGGGATCTGGATATTGGCGCACTTGAACTTAACTCTGTCTGCCTGAGCAAATTACCGCAATCGGCGCCGTCTACGGTGGCGCCGAAAACGCTGGCGCAGTGGCAGGCCATCCTGCCCAACACCTGGCTGACCATCCACCGTTTTACCCTTTCTCCCTGGCAGCAGTGGGAGGGTGAGCTGCATGCCTCACTCACGCCAGCCCGCCAGGACATCACCTATAAAGGCGAGCAGGTGAGCATTAAGGGGCAGTTGCGCGGCCAGACGCTCTCCATCAGCCAGTTCGATGTGCAGCTGCCGGACCAGTCGCAGCCCGTGAAGCTGGTCGGTGAATTTACCCTGCCGCTGGTACCGGACGGCGTACCGGTGAAAGGGCATACGGTCGCGACCTTTAACGTGCCACAGTTATCCTCGCTGGTCGATGCCGATCTGGACTGGGAGGATAATCAGGGCCAGCTGGTGGTTATGGCGCGGGACAACCCCGATCCGCTGCTCGATTTACCGTGGCAGATCACCGCTCAGCAGTTGACCATCAGCGACGGGCGCTGGAACTGGTCAGCCTCCGGTATGCCGATGAGCGGTCGCATCGGCCTGAAGGTGGATAACTGGCAGCAGGGGCTGGAGAAAGCCACCTTCACGGGGCGGCTCAACGTGCTGACCCAGGGGGACGCGGGTAAGGGCAACGCGGTGCTGAATATCGGTCCCGGCTCGCTCAGTATGGAAAACAGCGCTATGCCGCTGCACCTGAGCGGGGAAGCCAAGCAAAACGATCTGATCCTGTATGCCAGACTCCCGGCGAAGCTGACCGGCAGCCTTTACGATCCGCAGCTTACGTTTGAACCCGGCGCACTATTGCGCTCGCGCGGACGCATCATTGACTCGCTGGATATCGATGAGATCCGCTGGCCGCTGGCGGGCGTGAAGCTCACGCAAAAGGGCGTGGACGGCCGCCTGCAAGCCATTCTGCGGGCGCATGAAAACGAGATGGGCAATTTTGAGCTGCATCTGGACGGCCAGGCTAACGACTTTTTACCGGACAACGGTTTGTGGCAGTGGCGCTACTGGGGTAAAGGGAACTTCACGCCGATGAACGCGCGCTGGGATGTCCGGGGAACCGGGGAGTGGCGCGACAACGTTATCGAACTGACCGATCTTTCCACGGGGTTCGACAAATTGCAGTACGGCACGATGCTGGTCAGCAAACCGCGCCTGGTGCTGGATCACCCGGTGCGCTGGTCGCGGGACCCGGATAACCCCACCTTTAGCGGCGCGCTCGCGCTCAATGCCGGGCAAACAAGCTTTTCAGGCGGAAGCGTGCTGCCGCCGTCCGTTTTGACCTTCAGCGTTGACGGGACAGACCCGACGGTGTTCCAGTTTAAAGGGAACCTTCATGCGGATGACATCGGCCCGGTCCAGGTGAATGGACGCTGGGACGGCGAACGCCTCCGCGGTCAGGCCTGGTGGCCAAAACAGTCTCTTACAGTGTTCCAGCCGCTGATCCCGCCAGACTGGAAAATGACCCTGCGCGGCGGCGAAATGTACGCGCAGGTGGCTTTCTCAGCGGCCCCCGACCAGGGGTTTGAGGCCGGGGGGCACGGCGTGCTGAAAGCGGGCAGCGCGTGGATGCCGGATAACGAAATCAACGGCGTTGATTTTGTTCTGCCGTTCCGCTTAAGCCAGGGCACCTGGTCACTGGGCACGCGCGGACCAGTAACGTTACGAATCGACGAGGTGAAAAACCTGGTCACAGCCCGAAATCTCACCGCGGATCTCCAGGGCGATTATCCCTGGACCGAAGCGAACCCGCTCCTGCTCACCAACGTGAAGGTGGAAGCGCTCGGCGGGAAAATCACCATGCAGCAGTTGAGAATGCCGCAGCACGATCCGGCTTTACTGCGCGTGGATAATATTTCCTCCAGCGAACTGATAAGCGCGGTAAATCCGAAGCAGTTTGCCATGTCCGGCCCGGTGAGCGGCGCGCTGCCGTTCTGGCTGGACAATGAGAAATGGATCATTAAAGATGGCTGGCTGACCAACCCGGGGCCGATGACGCTGCGCATCGACCAGGACACGGCGGATGCCATTGTGAAAGACAACGTGGTTGCCGGGGCGGCGATCAACTGGCTCCGCTATATGGAAATTTCGCAGTCGTGGACAAAACTCAATGTGGATAATCTGGGTGTGTTAACCATGCAGGCGGCCATTAAAGGCACCAGCCGCGTCGAGGGCAAAAGCAGTTTCGTTAACCTGAATTACACCCATGAAGAGAACATTTTTACCCTCTGGCGCAGCCTGCGCTTTGGGGACAATCTGCAAACATGGTTTGAGCAACATGCGGCGATACCCCTTCTCCGCGGTTCGACAGGCAAGGAAAGTGAGGAACAACAATGAAAAAGAGGGCTGGTGTACTCACCGTGGCCGTCGTCGCGCTGCTGTCAGGCTGCACGCCGCGCATTGAAGTGGCGGCGCCCAAAGAGCCGATCACCATCAACATGAACGTGAAAATCGAGCATGAAATCCATATCAAGGTGGATAAAGACGTCGAAGCCCTGCTGAAATCCCGCAGCGATCTGTTCTGAGGATGCCATGAAACGATTAGCTCTGATGTTACTGGCGCTGGGGATGAACGTTCACGCCGCCACGCTTACGCTCAACGATGCGCGCACCCAGGGGCGCGTAGGGGAAACCCTGAGCGGCTATCTTGCGCCCGTTCAGCACGACGCTGAAACCCTGGCGCTGGTGAACCGTATCAACGCCGCACGCACGGAAAGTTACCAGCAGCTTGCTGACAGCAATAATTTGCCCGTCGACGAGGTGGCGAAAATGGCGGGGCAAAAGCTGGTGGCCCGTGCGCAGCCGGGTGAGTACGTGAAGGGGATTAACGGCAAATGGCTGAAAAAGTAACTAGCGGTAACGCTTACGGTATTCGCCCGGCGAAACCCCGAAACGCTGCTTAAAGGCGGTGGAAAAATGGCTATGGTCGGTAAAGCCCCAGCTGTAGCCAATGCCCGCCAGCTTTTCGTCATCGCCGATGGAACGCAGCGCCTGAGCGCATAAATCGAGGCGACGGTTCTTAATATACTGCGCCACCACCAGCCCTTTCCCGGCAAACATGCGGTACAAGCTACGCACGGACATGCCGCTCTCTGAGGCTATCCACTCCGGTCTTAACGCCTCCGACTGAATATGATCGTCAATCAGGGACAGAACGTGGCGGAACTGACGCTCCTTGCGCGGCAGCACCTCGTCATGCTGCTGGAAGGCCGGACGCAGCAGACACACCATCGCCTCCAGCGCCGCTTCGCTTTCACTGGCGCTGAGATCGGCATTGCCCATGCTCTCCTGTAACAGTCGGTAGCTCAGCTGTACGGTAGGCAAACTGCGGGAGAGGGGCAACGCGCACCTCACTTCCTGAAAACGCGCGTGTTGCTCAATGATTTGTCGCGGGAGCAACAGAGAAATCTGGCGGGAACGCTCCTGCCAGTAAATGGAGCACGGGCGGGAGGCATCAATCAGCGTGATATCCCCGGCTTTCAGCAGCGCGCGCTGGTCGTCCTGTTCGATTCCGGCGCTGCCTTCCAGCTGAAACACGGTGTAGAACCAGGCATCGTTGCCGTTTTTGATCTCCTGACGGGTGCGAAACAGGTTAACGCCTGCGGCGGTCACCGTGCTCAGCTTCAGACTTTGGGTGTAGCTGGTTTCCAGTTCGCCGAGAAACGCCCCCTCTAACGGACGTGCCGCAAAGCGCCCACAAACCTGGTTAATTTGCGCCAGCCACTGCTGAAAATTGTCCTGTTCGCTTGCACATGCCATTGATTTTCTCGCTGAACCGTCACTGTTTTCGCATTGTTGCATTTATGTTGCATTTTGTCAGGGCTACGAGGCTGACTATAGGAAAGAACACTCAACGGTTACAGCGATATAAGCGGGAATTATCACGATTTGCGGAGCCTGTCACAGCTGGCAAAGCGAATGTCACACAGACAAAAGCAGGAATGCGAATCCCCTCTTAGACTGCATACACACCCTGCGAAGCATAACGAAGGAGTATCCTATGTCCGAATCACACGTCGCCGTCCTGCCTGGCGTGCAGCAGTTTTTAGATCGCCAGCACGGCCTGTGGATCGAAGGGCGTCAGGCGGCATCCGATAGCGAAAAGCGTCTGAACGTCTACAACCCGGCGACCGGAGAGGTCATTGCCTCCATCGCCGATGCCAGCGTTGATGATGTCGATCGTGCGGTGATGTCTGGCTGGCGCGCCTTTGTCGCCCGAAGCTGGGCCGGGCGGCTTCCGGCAGAGCGGGAACGCATCCTGCTGCGGTTTGCGGATCTGGTGGAACAGCATGGCGAAGAGCTGGCACAGCTCGAAACCCTGGAGCAGGGGAAATCGATTAACATTTCCCGCGCCTTCGAGGTGGGCTGCACCCTGAACTGGATGCGCTACACGGCAGGGCTGACCACCAAAATTGCCGGTAAAACCCTCGATCTCTCGATTCCACTGCCGCAGGGCGCGCGTTATCAGGCGTGGACGCGTAAAGAGCCGGTTGGGGTCGTGGCGGGGATTGTGCCGTGGAACTTCCCGCTGATGATTGGCATGTGGAAAGTGATGCCCGCGCTGGCGGCAGGTTGCTCCATCGTGATCAAACCCTCGGAAACCACGCCGCTCACCCTGTTACGGGTGGCGGAACTGGCGAGCGAGGCGGGGATCCCGGATGGCGTTTTCAACGTGGTGACCGGCAGTGGCGCCGTCTGTGGCGCGGCACTGACCTCGCACCCGCGCATTGCCAAAGTGAGCTTTACCGGATCGACGGCGACGGGCAAGCAGATTGCCCGCGCGGCGGCGGATACGCTAACGGGCGTGACGCTGGAACTGGGCGGCAAAAACCCGGCCATCGTGCTGAAAGATGCCGATCCGGCGTGGGTGATTGAAGGGCTGATGACCGGCAGCTTCCTGAATCAGGGGCAGGTCTGCGCGGCCAGTTCACGTATATATATTGAAGCTCCGCTGTTCGACACGCTGGTCAGCGGCTTTGAACAGGCCGTGAAATCCCTGAGCGTCGGGCCGGGCATGTCGCCGGACGCGTTTATCAACCCGCTGGTGTCGCGCGCCCACTGCGATAAGGTCCAGGCGTTTCTGGATGAGGCGAAGGCGCACAATGCGGAGCTGATCGCCGGGAACCGGGGGCCAGACGGCAAAGGCTATTACGTTTCGCCAACGCTGGTGGTCAACCCGGATAATCATCTGCGACTGACGCGTGAAGAGGTCTTCGGGCCGGTGGTGAATCTGGTCCGTGTAGCTGACGGGGAAGAGGCGCTTCAGCTGGCGAACGACACTGAATACGGCTTAACGGCCAGCGTCTGGACGCAGAACATCAGTAAAGCGCTGGAGTACACCGACAGGCTACAGGCCGGAACCGTGTGGGTGAACAGCCACACGCTGATAGATGCCAACCTGCCGTTCGGCGGCATGAAGCAGTCTGGCACCGGGCGCGATTTCGGCCCCGACTGGCTGGATGGCTGGTGTGAAACCAAGTCGGTGTGTGTGCGGTATTAATAAAACGCCGGGTGGCGGCTACGCCTTACCCGGCCTACGGGATCGAGGAAAAAGGTTGGTTTTGTAGGCAGGGTAAGCGCAGCGCCACCCGGCGTAACTTACAGCGACCACCGATTCCGCCCGGCCTCCTTCGGCCTGTACAGCGCCGCATCGGCGCGGGCGATGATTTCCGCCCCGACTGGCTGGACGGCTGGTGTGAAACCAAGTCGGTGTGTGTGCGGTATTAAAAAAACGCCGGGTGGCGGCTACGCCTTACCCGGCCTACGGGATCGAGGAAAAGGTTGGTTTTGTAGGCCGGGTAAGCGCAGCGCCACCCGGCGTAACTTACAGCGACCACCGATTCCGCCCGGCCTCCTTCGCCCTGTACAGCGCCGCATCGGCGCGGGCAATGATTTCCGCCCCGACTGGCTGGACGGCTGGTGCGAAACTAAGTCGGTGTGTGTGCGGTATTAAAAAAACGCCGGGTGGCGGCTACGCCTTACCCGGCCTACGGGAGCAAGGAAAAGGTTGGTTTTGTAGGCCGGGTAAGCGCAGCGCCACCCGGCGTAACTTACAGCGACCACCTATCCCGCCCGGACTCCTTCGCCCGATACAACGCCGCATCGGCGCGGGCGATGATTTCCGGGCCAGCCAGTCCTGGGGTATAGCCGGCAATGCCCATACTCACCGTCACACATTCACTCACCTTCGACGCGCTGTGCGCAATGGCTGCGGTGCGCAGGCCAGCCTGGATCCGCGCGGCGACTTTCTCAGCAACGCTTTCTTCACAGTCAAAGAGGATCACGACGAACTCCTCACCACCGTAGCGCGAAACCACATCCTCTGGCGTGCGCACCGAAGTGTTCAGCACCTCCGCGACCCGCGCGAGACATGCGTCCCCCGCCTGGTGACCATAGGTGTCGTTATACAGTTTGAAGTAGTCGACATCCAGCATCAGGACCGTGAAGCGTTTGCCTTGCTCCACCGCATTTTCCAGCACCAGCTCCATCGCCCTGCGGTTGGCCGTTTTCGTCAGCGGATCCTGATGGGCCAGCGCATCCAGCCGCGAAATTAAACGCTGATTCTGCTGGTTGCGACGCCAGGCCTCTTCAAACCAGCTTAAGAGGATGTAGCGTCCGCAAACGAGAATGAACGTGAACACCACCCACAGCCCGGCAAAGCGAAGGTTCATCTCCTGATTCAGCAGCATGCTGGCAACGGGCATGGTGATCCACAGCGGCGCGATAAAGCACACCAGCCCCACCGGATGAAAATAGAGCGCGGTCATACCGGCCATCAGCAGGGTAACGAATATCGGCCAGGGATGAGGAAGCTGTATCACGTTGATAAACCAGTAACAACTTATCGACCATAGCAGGCTACACATTAACAGCACGGCGCTGACGCCGCGGATGTGGCGCCAGGCCATTATTACCAACGCCACGGAAAGGATGACTACCCCCAGCATGGAAGCGTCAATCATCTGTGTGAGAGGTGGGCTGACGTGTAAGAGGGTATCAATTTGGCCGAACAGGGAATTGCGCAGCAGGATCATGAGCGCAAAGCTCGCGTTGACGAAGGCGAGCCACGGCAGGTTCATGGCCAGCCCGTGGACAACCATGGCGTTACGGGTCGGCCAGGTCGCGGGCTCCGGAGTGGCGTTGTGTCTTTTTTCCATGAGAGAGAATGTCCCTGTGGCGGGCGGAAAGACCGCCCGCGAGTGCATGCCTTTACGGGGTCACAATGTTAAACCAGAATTCAAATTTATCCATGTAACCGAGCATGGCATCGAGTTTTGCGGCATCGCCCGTCACTTTGATATCGCCATTATCCTGAGCCTGTTTAAGCGTCACTTCTTTCAGGATGATTTTATTCAGCGTATCGCGGTTGAGGGTCACGGTCGCGTCAGCATCCTTCGCTTCGGCGTTCGCCGTGTGGTTCAGCACGCCATTTTCCAGCTCCAGCTTGTATTTGCCGCCGTCGCTGCCGAGGTCGATGTTAAACACCGATTTTGCATCCGCTGCTTTTTCACCGTTGATATGCACCGCCAGATAGTCAAAGAACATTTCTGGCGTCATTGCGCGCACGGTATCCGGGCTGGCGGTATTCGGGGTCGGACCTTTCACCACGCCGTTACGCAACTCCTGCGCGCCGGTCAGGTAGAAGTTACGCCATGGGCCGGATTCAGCCTGATAACCCAACTGCTCCAGGGCATCCGCTTCAAGGTTACGTGCGGCCTGGTTGTTTGGATCGGCGAATACCACTTTGCTGACCACCTGAGCCACCCAGCGATAGTTGCCCTGGTCAAAATCGGTTTTAGCTTTACTCAGGATGGCATCCGCGCCTCCCATATACTCCACAAATTTCTTCGCGGCTTCTTCAGGCGGCAGTTCATCCAGGGTCGCGGGGTTGCCGTCAAACCAGCCTAAATAGAGCACGTAGGTGGCTTTGACGTCATGACTGACTGAACCGTAATAGCCTCGGTTGGCCCAGGTATTGGCCAGGGAGTTCGGCAGCTTGAAGTTGGCGGCGATCTCGTCACGCGTCAGCCCTTCATTCGCCATGCGCAGGGTCTGGTCGTTGATGTAGCGGTAGAGGTCGCGCTGGCTTTTCAGCAGGTTAACCACATTCTCGTTGCCCCAGGTCGGCCAGTGGTGCTGCGCCATGATAACTTCGGCCTTATCACCCCAGCGTACAATTGCCTGGTTGATGTATTTCGACCATGGCAGCGGTTCACGAATTTTCGCACCGCGCAGGGAGTAGGTGTTGTGCAGGGTATGGGTAACATCTTCCGCAGATTCGATCAGCTTTTTCTCTTCGATATACCAGAGCATCTCAGAAGGCGCTTCGGAGCCCGGCGCGAGCATAAAATCATAGGTCAGGCCATCGATCACCTCTTTCTGACCATCTTTCTCGATGATATTGGTCGGGGCAATCAGGGTCACCGTCCCGGCGGAGGTGGTGGTGCCGAGACCCGCACCCACCTGGCCTTTCGCATCCGGCTTCAGCAGGTTGCCGTACATATAGCTGGCGCGGCGGCTCATGACGTTGCCCGCCATGATATTTTCCGCGACGGCGGCCTCCATAAATCCGGCTGGCGCGTAGACTTTAACCTTGCCGGACTTCACGTCGGCTTCGTCCACCACGCCGCGCACGCCGCCATAGTGGTCAACGTGGCTGTGGGTGTAAATAACAGCGACGACAGGTTTCTTGCCGCGATTTTTATAGTAAAGATCCATCCCGACTTTGGCCGTCTCCGCCGACACCAGCGGGTCGACCACGGTAATGCCTTCTTTACCTTCAATAATGGTCATGTTTGACAGGTCGAGGTTACGGATCTGGTACACGCCCTCGGTGACTTCAAACAGGCCGCTGATGTTAATCAGCTGGGACTGACGCCATAAGCTCGGGTTAACCGAATCGGGCGCTTTATCGCCTTCCTTGATAAAGGCGTACTGCTGTGGATCCCAGACGGTGTTGCCTTGCTCCCCTTTGATAATTTCCTGAGGTAGCGGGGCGATAAACCCTTTGTGGGCATTGGTAAAATCGGTGTTATCAGAGAAAGGAAGCTGGTTGAAGAGTGCGTTGTTGGCCTGCTGAGTTGCTGCGGTTGCATCCTTAGGGGCTTCTGCGGCCCAGGCTGAACTGGCGGAAATGAAAAAACCGGCCAGCGCAAGGCTTCTTGCTATCTCATTGACTTTCATCCTAAAACCTCTCGGTTATGTATAGCGTTGTTCATGGACACTTCGATATCTACAAAATGTTTCAGATGTTGCAAAAGCATTAAGCGAAGTAACATTAACTATAATCGGGGAGTGGTATTCAGCAAGAAAGCGAATGAAAAACCGGGCATCGTGCCCGGTCAACGTGTTATTTCTGCTCTTTTTTCTTACCGAGCGTTGGCGTCTCGTCAAAGAAGTTCCACGGCTTGAGTAACGTGTGCACCCATTCCGTCGGCATTATCGGCCACTCCTCGGCGCGGGCGACATGGGTGGTGCCGGTGGTCATCCAGATGACGTTATCTTGGTCGTTCAGCGACTCGTTATCTTTGCTGTACTGGCCGAGGCCCGTATCATGCGTGGAACGGTTCGGGTATTTTCCCTCCGGGTACCTCTCGTCGGGATGGTAACGCGTCACCCACAGCTGTTTATCCATAAAGCTCAGGCGGTGATAAATCCACTCGTCCGGGGCAAACCTCGCGCCCGTCGCCACCGGGTGTGTGCCCCCCGCGTAAGGGATGATCTGATACGAGACCGGGTTGCCCATGCGGTTCTCTTTGCTGGTGTTGCTCAGCAGGCGGATGGTGCCCGGATCAAACTTCTGCGCCGCCTGCAGTTCGGTATCAATATCATACTGATTAACCTGCATGGTGCTGGTGCGCGGTCCGCCAGCGGTGTTCGGTTTGACGTCCGGATCCATGGCCACCAGCTTGTTGTTGATGCCGTCCACGTCCATATCCAGACGGAAGTTGTAGATGTGCTGGTGGGTGGTGCCGACAATATTATGGTCGATCAGCGTACCGTATCGGGTGTCATCCTTCGCGGTGGCATCATGCATGGTTTTCGTCTGCACGCCTTTCACCGCTTCAATGCCCGTGGCCCCTGCATCAATGCCGATGGTGCCGTTTTCGTGGAATACCCAGTCGAAGATATAATCGTAGTTACCCACGGTGCTGACCCAGCGCACCACCAGCTCGCGGCGCTCGGTGCTGACGTTGGGTTTACCTAACTCCTGATGCTTATACTCCGGCCCGGCGTAACGCTCGAAAATGGCGATCGCCCGGGGGAACTCCATTGGCGCACCGGTATAGTCCGGGATGGTTTCGTTGAGCATCACGGCGTTAGACGGAACATCCTTGCCGCGCACCAGCGGGGAGGTCAGGGTACCCATGCCGTAATCACCGGAGTCCAGGTAGGCCTTAAAGTACCAGCCGATATCCGGGTCGCCGTACGGCACAATCATGCCCCCGAGCGATCCCTGATACATCACCTGTCGCTTTTTGCCGTTGTCGTTATAGGTCACGGTGGAGATCATCGGACCGACGCGCGAGTCCAGGCTCAGATGAAAATCCCAGTTCTGCCAGTGCACCATATCCCCGGTAATGGTGTAGTTCTTGCCTTCCGGCTCGATAATCTCCAGCGGTTTTTTCACCGTTTCAACGCGGTCACGGCCATCATAAGGACGCGGGGTGAGCGGCACCGGCACGACCGGGCCTTCCTCAATGTTCTGGATTTTCTTCTGCTCAAGATCCACCACCGCAACCAGGTTTTCGATCGGGTGCGCCCAGTAGTTACCGTCGCCCACGTCGAGATAGCTGATCACTTTCAGCAGGCGGTCTTCCTGTTTCAGCCCATCCTTGCCGTCAAAAAAGCCGACGGTAAGCGGGGTGGTGATCACTTTCTTCGGATCGGTAATGCCGCGCTTTTTCAGCACGGCGGCAAACTCCGGGCTTTCATTGATGATCTGCTGCACGGTATTGAAGTCATCCAGCAGCACCATGCCGTGCGCGTCTTTGATCGGCTCCCAGCGGAGGATCTTTTTGTCCTTCAGATCCACCCGGCTTTCGACGATGCGTTTGCCGTCAAGCATGATGATATTGGCCAGGCGGGGCGCATCCACCGCCGTGCCGTTAAGCACGAAGTCCCAGACTTTGGCTTTTTCTGGCTCCGCCAGCGCAATCTGGGTAAAGCGGGTATTGGGTTTAAAATCCGCAGAGGCTTTCACAATGGCTACGGCCTGGTTGATTTCATCCGCCGTCAGCGCGTTTAACGGATGGGGGCGTTTTTCAACCTGGAATGTCTGATCAAGACCGGACTGAAAGACATCGTTGATAAAAGTCTCCGGGATATAGGCCTTATTGTTCTTCATCACCACGGGCACCTGGAGCGTCAGCGGTTTGCCGTTAACGATGGCGGTGTTGGCGCCGGGTTTGACCTTCACAAAGGCACCGTCTTTAGCGATGGTGAACATCTGGGCGTAATCATCCCACTGCACGTCCGCGCCAAACGCCTGAAGCGTTTTGTCCATCGGGACCATATGCGCCTCGCTGCCGTGAGCGTAAACAGGGGATTGCCAGGCGCAACAGAGCGCAACGGCCATGGCCAGTGCCGTTCTACGGGCAAAAAAAGAAGAATTGCTTCCCATCGCAGACCTCATCTTGTTGTGTTTATTGTGTTGTGTCAGCCTTATCCTGACAGGCGCGCGCGAAAAGCGTTTGCCTGCATCTGCCAGGTTGTTTGTCAGTCTTGCCAGGTTAAAAAAAGACCGGGGGATATCACACCCCGGTCAGGTAGTTGTAGGCCGGGTAAGCGGAGCGACACCCGGCATGAAAGAGGTGCGTCAGAAGTCACCCTGCTGGCGCGCCACCAGCGTCAGGATGGAGTAAAGCGCCACGGCCTGCTGATGCTGGTTGAAGATCTCCACCGCCCATTCCACCACGCCCGTCGGTTTTTCCTCGGCAGTGCGCTGTTTCTTCAGCGTTTTACGTTTACAGGTCAGGCGCACCTGAATGGTATCGCCCGGCTTGACCGGCTCGATAAAGCGCAGGTTTTCCATGCCGTAGTTGGCAATGACCGGCCCAACCCCGGCATCGACAAACAGCCCCGCCGCGGCGGAAATCAGGAAATAACCGTGTACCACGCGCTCGCCAAAAATCGACTCCGCCGCGCCAATTTTGTCCATATGGGCATAGAAATGATCCCCGCTCAGGCAGGCAAAATTCACGATATCCGCTTCCGTCAGGGTACGACGCGGGGTCAGCAGGCTGTCGCCCGGCTGTAACTCCTCGAAGTATTTACGGAACGGATGAACGCGATCTTCCAGCACCTCCGCGCCACGGACCCACTGTTTGCCGATGGCGGCGAGCATGGAAGGGCTGCCCTGAATGGCCGTGCGCTGGAGATAGTGCTTCACCGCACGCAGGCCGCCCAGCTCCTCGCCGCCGCCCGCACGTCCCGGGCCGCCGTGCACCAGCTGCGGTAGCGGTGAACCGTGGCCGGTGGATTCTTTCGAGGATTCCTGGTTGAGGATCTGAATGCGTCCGTGGGCGCGCGCGGCACCGGCAATAAATTGCCGCGCCACGTTTGAATCTGCCGTGACCAGCGTTCCCGCCAGGCTGCCGCCGCCCGCCCGCGCCAGCTGCATGGCGTGTTCACTGTTGCGGTACGGCATCAGGGTGGCGACGGGGCCAAAGGCTTCGGTGGCGTGAACGGCCGGAGTTTCGTCCGGCTGCGGGCAGAACAGCAGGGTGGGCGGGAAGAATGCGCCAGCCGCCTGCATATCGGCTTTACCACCCAGACGGATCTGGCAGCCCGAGGCAAGCAGATGATCGACTTTTTCCTGCACGTCAGCACGTTGCTCACTGTTGACGAGAGCCCCCATCTTCACCCCTTCCTGGGCCGGATCGCCGACGACCACGTTCTCCAGCCGCGCAATCAGCGCCTGGCTGACGGCTTCAACCTGCGCTTCCGGCACGATGATGCGGCGGATGGCGGTACATTTTTGCCCGGCCTTGGCGGTCATCTCGCGCACCACTTCACGGATAAACAGCGCAAACTCCGGCTGGTCCGGCGTTACGTCTTCACCGAGCACGCAGCAGTTAAGGGAATCCGCTTCCATAGTAAACGGAATGGAATGCGCGACGATATTCGGGTGTACGCGCAGGCTTTGCCCGGTGCTGGCCGACCCGGTAAACGTCACCACGTCCTGGCTGTCGAGCTGGTTCAGCAGATCGCCCGCGCCACCACAGATCAGGCTGATGGCGCCGTCCGGCACCAGTCCGCTCTCGACGATCGCTTTCACCATTGCCTGAGTCACCTGCGCGGTGGCGGTGGCGGGCTTGATGATGGCGGGCATCCCGGCAAGCCAGGTGGGTGCGAGCTTTTCCAGCATCCCCCAGCACGGAAAGTTGAACGCGTTGATATGCACCGCCACGCCGGATTTCGACGTTAACACGTGACGTGCCGCAAAGCCGCCTTCCTTCGACAGCGGGATCAGCTCATCCTCCGGCCACAGGGTATCGTCCGGCAGCTCACGGCTGCCGAGGCTTGCGTAGGTGAAGAGGGTGCCGATACCGCCTTCAATATCCACCCAGCTGTCGGCCTTCGTCGCGCCGGTCTGGGCTGACAGGGCATAAAACCGATCCTTCTGGCTCAGCAGATGTTTGGCCACCGCCTTCAGCATGGCGGCGCGCTCGATAAAGCTCATTGCGCGGAGCGCTTCTCCGCCGTGTTCAATGGCGTAACGGCGCGCGGCCGCCATATCCAGCCCTTCGCTGGTGACTTCAAATAGCGTTTCCCCGCTGATGGCGTGGGTGATGGTGCGCTCGCGGCCCCGGCCTGATTGCCAGGTGCCGGACAAGAAGCTGGCTAACTGCTGCATTTCTTCTCTCCAGGTGTTTCGTGATTTCACTATAAATAGTTTGATCGCGAATCATAAAAAGCAAGCTGAGTTTTAATGAATTGTTAACGTTGTGATCTCTATTGCTTAGCCTGACCACCCGAAAGCCTTGTATAATCGGCCTTTCATGAAAAGGCTTGCGAGCATCGTCACAAAATAAACAAACGCTTCTTGGGGTTATATTTAACCTTTGTGTAACTTTTAAGAAACCAAATGATTCACCATTTTGCTGTTTGTGGTGATTTAACGAATCACAAAGGTGGTTATGTGACGCAAGAACAACGCTTTGAGCAACGCATCGCACAGGAGACGGCGATCGAGCCGCAGGACTGGATGCCGGATGCCTATCGCAAGACGCTGATCCGCCAGATTGGACAGCACGCCCACTCTGAGATTGTCGGCATGCTGCCGGAAGGAAACTGGATCACCCGCGCGCCGACGCTGCGCCGGAAAGCCATTCTGCTGGCGAAGGTTCAGGACGAAGCCGGACACGGCCTGTACCTCTACAGCGCGGCGGAAACGCTGGGCTGCGCCCGGGAGGACATCTATCAAAAGATGCTCGACGGCAAGATGAAATACTCCTCCATCTTCAACTATCCGACCCTGAGTTGGGCCGATATCGGCGTCATTGGCTGGCTGGTGGACGGGGCGGCCATCGTGAACCAGGTGGCGCTGTGCCGTACGTCTTACGGCCCGTACGCCCGGGCGATGGTGAAAATCTGTAAAGAAGAGAGCTTCCACCAGCGTCAGGGTTTTGAGGCCTGTATGGTGCTGGCGCAGGGCAGCGAAGCACAGCGGCAGATGTTGCAGGACGCCATCAACCGTTTCTGGTGGCCCGCGCTGATGATGTTCGGACCCAACGACGACAACTCCCCAAACAGCGCCCGCAGTCTCGCCTGGAAGATCAAACGCTTTGGCAACGATGAGCTTCGCCAGCGCTTCGTGGACAACACGGTGCCTCAGGTGGAGATGCTCGGCATGACCGTGCCGGATCCCGACCTGCGTTTCGATGAAGAGAGCGGCCACTACCGCTTCGGCGAAATCGACTGGCACGAATTTGACGAGGTGATCAACGGGCGCGGGATCTGCAACCACGAACGTCTGGCCGCAAAACGTAAAGCCTGGGATGACGGCGCATGGGTGCGTGAAGCCGCTCTGGCCCACGCGGAAAAACAACGCGCCCGCCAGGCCGCATAAGAGGAATCAACCATGAGCAATGTTTACTGGCCGTTATACGAAGTTTTTGTCCGTTCGAAGCAGGGGCTGTCGCACCGCCATGTGGGCAGCCTTCACGCTGCCGACGATCGCATGGCGCTGGAAAACGCGCGCGATGCCTATACCCGCCGCAGCGAAGGCTGTTCTATCTGGGTGGTGAAGGCGAGTGAAATCGTCGCTTCCCAGCCGGAAGAGAGCGGGGAGTTTTTCGATCCGGCGGAAAGCAAGGTCTACCGCCATCCGACGTTTTACACCATCCCTGATGGCATTGAGCATATGTGAGGTTGGGGATGAACAACGTATCTGCTTATGCCCTGCGTCTGGGTGACAACGGTCTGGTGCTCTCACAGCGTCTGGGCGCCTGGTGCGGCCATGCGCCGGAGCTGGAAATTGACCTGGCGCTCGCCAATATCGGCCTTGATCTGCTCGGGCAGGCGCGCAATTTCCTGACCTACGCCGCTGAACGGGAGGGTAAGGGTGATGAAGACACCCTGGCCTATGGCCGCGATGAGCGTCAGTTCCGCAATTTGCTGCTGGTGGAACAGCCAAACGGCAGCTTCGCCGACACCATTGCCCGTCAGTATCTGATGGATGCGTGGAACGTAGCGCTGTACGAACGGTTGATCCACAGCAGCGACAGTCAGCTTGCCGCTATCGCGGCAAAAGCCATTAAAGAGGCGCGCTATCACCTGCGTTTTAGCCGCGGCTGGCTGGTGCGGCTGGGGGACGGGACAGAAACCTCCTCACAGAAAATGCAGCAGGCGGTGGATAGCCTGTGGCGCTTTACGGCTGAATTGTTCGACGCCGACGACGTCGAGCTGGGGCTGATTGACACCGACGTGGCGGTTGATCCGCGCGCCCTGCGGGAACCGTGGGAGCGCGAAGTGTTTGCCGGGCTGGCGGAAGCTACCCTCCGCGTGCCCGAGGAAGTGGCGTATCGCACGGGCGGCAAGAAGGGGCTACATACTGAACACCTCGGACCGATGCTGGCTGAGATGCAGTATCTCCAGCGCGTTTACCCCGACCAGCAGTGGTAAAGGAGAACGCTATGCAACGCCTCGTCGACATTGCGCCTGCCCAAATCCCGCAGATTTGGGCGCTGTTAAGCCAGATCCCCGACCCGGAAGTGCCGGTGCTGACCATCACCGACTTAGGCATGGTGCGCAGCGTGAAGGCGCAGGGAGAAGGCTGGGTTATAGGCTTCACGCCAACCTATTCGGGCTGTCCGGCAACGGAGCATCTGCTGGGGGCGATCCGCGAAACTCTGACCGGGAACGGCTTTTCCCCGATACATATTGTGCTGCAACTGGAGCCCGCCTGGACCACCGACTGGATGACCGACGATGCCCGCAGGCGCCTGCGGGAATATGGCATCAGCCCGCCTGTCGGCCATAGCTGCCATGCCCACGTTCCTGCGGAGGTGAGCTGCCCGCGCTGTGCGAGCACCGATACCTCGCTCATCAGTGAATTTGGTTCCACGGCCTGCAAAGCGCTCTACCGCTGCAATACCTGCCGTGAGCCCTTCGACTATTTCAAATGTATTTGAGGCTGCCATGACAACGTTTCATTCATTAACAGTGGCAAAAGTGGAACCCGAAACCCGCGACGCGGTGACCATTACCTTCGCGGTGCCGCAGGCGTTACAGGAGGCGTACCGCTTCCGTCCCGGTCAGCATTTGACCCTGAAAGCCAGTCCTGGCGGGGATGAACTGCGCCGCTGCTACTCCATCTGCCGGAGCACCGCGTGCGGTGAGATCAGCGTGGCGGTCAAAGCCATCGAGGGCGGACGTTTTTCCCGCTATGCCCGGGACGAGATCAAACCTGGCATGGCGCTGGAGGTGATGGTTCCCCAGGGGCATTTTGGCTACCAGCCGCAGGCCGAACGCGAAGGCCACTATCTGGCGATTGCCGCCGGGTCCGGGATCACCCCGATGCTGGCGATTATGTCCGCTACGCTGGCCACTGAAGCCCACAGCCACTTCACCCTGATTTACGGCAACCGCAGCAGCCAGAGCATGATGTTCCGCCGGGCGCTGGCGGACCTGAAAGATAAATACCCGCAGCGTTTGCAGCTGATCTCCATCTTCAGCCAGGAGACGCTCGACAGCGATCTGCTCCATGGCCGTATTGACGGGGAAAAGCTCCAGGCGCTGGCAAAAACGCTGGTGAATTTCCGCCAGTACGATGAAGCCTTCATCTGCGGCCCGTCGGCGATGATGGACGAGGCTGAGGCGGCGCTGAAAGCGCTGGGTATGCCGGAAAAAGCGATCCATCTTGAGCGCTTTAACACGCCGGGAACCCCCGTTAAACGGACAGTCAGCGTGCAGGCCGACGGGCAGAAGGTCACCGT
>NZ_JABMCU010000065.1:0-21035 GCF_013179605.1 Enterobacter sp. CM29
GCATAGGGCCGTCAGTCGCAGCAACAACCAGGATCGCGCCGTCCATCTGCGCAGCACCGGTGATCATGTTTTTAACATAGTCGGCGTGGCCTGGGCAGTCTACGTGTGCGTAGTGGCGAGTCGGGGTATCATACTCAACGTGAGAGGTGTTGATGGTGATACCACGAGCTTTTTCTTCTGGTGCGTTATCGATCTGGTCGAAAGCACGAGCAGCACCGCCGTAGGTTTTAGCCAGTACGGTAGTGATTGCAGCAGTCAGGGTAGTTTTACCATGGTCAACGTGGCCGATAGTACCAACGTTGACGTGCGGTTTTGTACGTTCAAATTTTTCTTTAGACACGGCTATATTCCTTACTATAGTGCTCTCCCCTTCGGAGAGAGCACGGGACTTAGGTTTTAATCCTGTGGATTACTTACCACGGGCTTCGATAACGGCCTGAGCAACGTTGTTCGGCGCATCATCATACTTCAGGAATTCCATAGTGTATGATGCACGACCTTTGGTCAGAGAACGCAGCTGAGTTGCATATCCGAACATTTCAGACAGCGGAACTTCAGCGTGGATCTTAACGCCAGTTACTTCGGATTCCTGACCACGCAGCATACCGCGACGACGGCTCAAGTCACCGATAACGTCACCGGTGTTCTCTTCCGGAGTTTCTACTTCAACCTTCATGATTGGCTCAAGCAGAACTGGTTTTGCTTTCTTAAAGCCTTCTTTAAAGGCAATAGACGCAGCCAGTTTAAACGCCAGTTCAGAGGAGTCAACGTCGTGGTAAGAACCGAAGTGCAGACGAACACCCATGTCTACAACCGGGTAACCAGCCAGAGGACCAGCTTTCAGCTGCTCCTGGATACCTTTATCAACGGCAGGGATGTATTCGCCAGGAATTACACCACCTTTGATGTCGTTGATGAACTCGTAACCTTTAGGGTTAGAGCCCGGCTCCAGTGGGTACATGTCGATCACAACGTGACCGTACTGACCGCGACCACCAGACTGCTTAGCGTGTTTACCTTCAACATCGGTAACTTTCGCGCGAATCGCTTCGCGGTAAGCAACCTGAGGTTTACCCACGTTCGCTTCAACGTTGAATTCACGCTTCATACGGTCAACGATGATGTCCAGGTGCAGTTCACCCATACCAGCGATGATGGTCTGGTTAGATTCTTCATCAGTCCATACGCGGAATGATGGGTCTTCTTTCGCCAGACGGCCCAGAGCCAGACCCATTTTTTCCTGGTCAGCTTTGGTTTTTGGTTCAACCGCGATGGAGATTACCGGCTCAGGGAATTCCATACGCTCCAGAATGATCGGGTGATCCGGGTCACACAGGGTGTCACCAGTAGTCACGTCTTTCAGACCGATAGCAGCAGCGATGTCGCCCGCACGAACTTCTTTGATCTCTTCACGTTTGTTAGCGTGCATCTGTACGATACGGCCAAAACGTTCACGCGCCGATTTCACGGAGTTCAGGATGGTGTCACCGGAGTTAACCACACCAGAGTAAACGCGGAAGAAGGTCAGGTTACCCACGAATGGGTCGGTAGCAATTTTGAACGCCAGCGCAGAGAACGGCTCGTCATCACTTGCGTGACGCTCAGCCGGAGTATCTTTACCGTCGTCCAGGATGCCGTTGATCGCAGGAACGTCAACCGGGGATGGCAGGTAGTCAACTACCGCATCCAGCATTGCCTGAACACCTTTGTTCTTGAACGCAGAACCACAGGTTACCAGGATGATTTCGTTGTTCAGAACACGCTGACGCAGAGCAGATTTGATCTCTTGCTCAGTCAGTTCTTCACCACCCAGGTATTTCTCCATCAGCTCTTCAGAAGCTTCTGCTGCGGATTCGATCAGGTTCTGGTGCCATTCGTCAGCCAGGTCCTGCATCTCTGCCGGGATATCTTCGTATTCGAAGGTAACGCCCGCATCTGCTTCGTTCCAGTTGATGGCTTTCATTTTCACCAGGTCGATAACACCGGTGAAGCCTTCTTCAGCACCAATTGCCAGCTGAAGCGGAACAGGGTTCGCGCCCAGACGGGTTTTGATCTGGCCAACAACTTTCAGGAAGTTAGCACCCATACGGTCCATTTTGTTAACGAACGCGATGCGTGGAACTTTATATTTGTTAGCCTGACGCCATACGGTTTCAGACTGTGGCTGAACACCACCAACTGCGCAATAAACCATTACCGCGCCGTCAAGAACACGCATGGAACGTTCTACTTCGATGGTGAAGTCAACGTGCCCTGGGGTGTCGATGATGTTTACGCGATGCGGTTCGTACTGCTTAGCCATACCTGACCAGAAAGCAGTAGTCGCTGCGGAGGTGATAGTAATACCACGCTCCTGCTCCTGTTCCATCCAGTCCATGGTGGCTGCGCCGTCATGAACTTCACCGATTTTATGGTTTACACCGGTGTAGAACAGAATACGTTCGGTAGTAGTGGTTTTACCGGCGTCGATGTGCGCACTGATACCGATGTTACGGTAGCGTGCGATGGGTGTTGTACGAGCCATTTGATTCCTCGTTTATATCTTTAGGCGTTCAGTTAAGTTACCCAGAGCGGGCGGCTTCTCTGAAGCGCCCGCCTGGTGACTACGACTCCGAAGGGATTACCAACGGTAGTGTGCGAACGCCTTGTTGGCTTCTGCCATACGGTGAACGTCTTCACGTTTCTTAACTGCAGTACCTTTGTTTTCTGCAGCATCAGAAAGTTCGTTCGCCAGACGCAGAGCCATGGATTTATCACCGCGTTTACGAGCAGCTTCAACGATCCAACGCATTGCCAGAGCATTACGACGAACCGGACGAACTTCAACTGGAACCTGATAAGTAGAACCACCAACGCGGCGAGACTTAACTTCTACAGTCGGGCGCACGTTGTCGAGAGCGACTTCGAAAGCTTCCAGTTCATTTTTACCAGAACGCTGAGCCAGGGTCTCCAGCGCGCTGTATACGATTGCTTCTGCAGTAGATTTTTTACCATCTACCATCAGGATATTTACAAATTTTGCCAGCAGTTCTGATCCGAATTTCGGATCTGGAAGAATTTTACGCTGACCAATGACGCGACGACGTGGCATGGGATTACTCCGTTGTTAATTCAGGATTGTCCAAAACTCTACGAGTTTAGTTTGACATTAAGATAAATCAGTTTGGCCTTACTTAACGGAGAACCATTAAGCCTTAGGACGCTTCACGCCGTACTTGGAGCGAGCCTGCTTACGGTCTTTAACACCTGAGCAGTCCAGCGCACCACGAACGGTGTGGTAACGAACACCCGGAAGGTCTTTAACACGACCGCCACGGATCAGGATCACGGAGTGCTCCTGAAGGTTGTGACCTTCACCACCGATGTAGGAAGTCACTTCGAAACCGTTAGTCAAACGCACACGGCATACTTTACGCAGTGCGGAGTTTGGTTTTTTAGGAGTGGTGGTATATACACGAGTACATACGCCACGTTTCTGCGGGCAGGCTTCCAGCGCAGGCACGTTGCTTTTTGCAACTTTGCGTGCACGTGGTTTGCGTACCAGCTGGTTAACTGTTGCCATTAAATAGCTCCTGGTTTTAGCTTTTGCTTCGTAAACACGTAATAAAACGACCTCATACAATATGAGGACGCGAAATTTTAGGGCTACGTCGAAAAGGTGTCAAGAAATATACAGCGATCTCAAATCACCAGTTCATTTGACTGGCGTGCGTCACAGTAAGATTGACGAAATCAGTATAGCCAACCACGTCAATTTTGGCTGAAATTTGACCAGAAAGACCCCGCGCATCCAGATCCTCTTTAAGCGCAGAGACTGTTATGGGGGCATTAGCGAGGATTTCAACAAAACGGCTGCCATCAAGCGCCGCGAGCACGCCATCCTGAATCAGCAGCAGATCATCGCCTTCGCGCAGCATGCTCAGTAACGTGTCGATATCGCATTGCCACGGTGAACGGCTCAGGGTATGGAGCATGATAGCCTCAGAAAGTCAGAACGGTATCGTAGTGAGAAAGTTGTTCGCGCAGCGCAGAAGATGTCAGGATCGTCACGTCCAGCACGAACGGTATTTTCTCATTTAACCCACGAGCGGCCAGCGAGTCGGCGCACACATAGAAGGTTTCAATGTCATAGAGCGGCAGAACTTTAAAGGTCGCAATGTAGTCGCGCGCAAGAATAGCCTGCGGTTGTTGGCCTGCCAGAAGCTGGAATACGCCATCGCCTAAAAAGAAGACGCCAATATCTTCGGTTAAAGCCGAGGTCGCGAGCAATGCATCCAGCCCTTCCCGGCCTGAAGCGCTGCCATGCGGGGCAGAAGTAAAAACAAACGCTACGCGCTTCATCAAAATTGCACCACTCTGTCGCAGGTCAACGCCGCCTGTGCTAATGCGCCTAATCCGCTGAGCGAAAAGCCCGGTTGCAGGTTAGCCCCTGCCAGACCAAGGCGTTCGGCTTCAGTCGCATCCGTCACGCCGCGACGCAGTGCCGCCGCGACGCAGATATGCAGGTCGACGCCCT
This sequence comes from Enterobacter sp. CM29, assembly GCF_013179605.1. NCBI lineage: Bacteria > Pseudomonadati > Pseudomonadota > Gammaproteobacteria > Enterobacterales > Enterobacteriaceae > Enterobacter > Enterobacter sp. CM29. The sequence continues at coordinate 4,517 of NZ_JABMCU010000065.1, forward strand.
GCGTTTCGTTTAATTTTTGCCAGGCGCGCACAAGGTCAAACTCATCGCTCGCCGGGGACGTAAACTGGTTCGCGTTATAGACCCCTTCACGATAGAAGAAGACGCTTGCCAGTTCATGACCGGCATCAAGCAGCGCATGGGCAAACTGTAGCGCGCTGCTGGCCTGCTGGGTACCGTACGCCGGGCCCGTCACCATTAACGCAAAACGCATTACTTGTCTTGCCCCAGGAAGTCGCCGCTTTTGAACTGGCGAATATAGAGGTAAACCGTGTGTTTGGAGATATTCAGGCGATCGGCCACCTGGTTGATGGCATCTTTGATATCAAAAATCCCTTTCTCATAGAGGTTCAGGACGATCTGACGATTCTTGGCGTTGTTGGATACGTTGCGATCGGCATTCACCTCTTCAATGGTGAACTCCAGCGTCTGTGTCACGAGATCCTCAACAGAAGAGGCAAAGTTCACCGATGAGCCCACGTCCGGCGTTTCTGGCGGGATGAAGGTGCTCATGATTTGCGAGAATGGCACATCAAGGTTCATGTTGATGCACAGCAGACCGATCACCCGGTGTTCGCGGTTTCGAATCGCGATCGTTTCTGATTTCATCAGCACGCCGCTTTTGGCGCGGGTGAAATAGCATTTTGAGACGCTGCTGTCCGCGCCGGTCATGTCATGCAACATACGCAATGCAAGGTCGGTGATTGGCGAACCAATTTTACGGCCAGTGTGCTCACCATTCGCAATGCGGATAGCGGAACACTTAAGATCTTGCAGGGAATGCAATACGATTTCGCAGTGGGAACCAATGAGCATCGCTAACCCGTCCACTACCGCTTCGTAGGATTTCAGAATATCGAAGTCGGTCTGGTCAAATGGACGTTGATCCAGCAAATCAAGTTCACTGGTTTCGTTGGTTAAAAGCGACCTGGACATGAAAAAAACACTCCTTTTCAGGAGCCTGTCGTTAGGTTTTCAGGGCAGGCTCATTATCTACACGGACAACTAAATTAATACAGCGTGTATAACGCTTTCCAGTGTTAATTATATCTGCCCCACAATAAAAAAACCGCCGCCTGTAAAGGCGGCGGTTTTTTTCAGCATTACTTCTTAGCTGCTGCGGCTTTGTCGTCAGCCGGTGCGTCTGTTTTCGCATCCGCTTTCGGCGCCGGTTTGATGTCCAGCAGTTCTACATCAAATACCAGCGTAGAGTTAGCCGGGATACCCGGAACGCCGGTTTTGCCGTAAGCCAGATCCGGTGGGATGACCAGCTTGATTTTACCGCCTTTCTTGATGTTCTTCAGGCCTTCGGTCCAGCCCGGGATCACACCGTCCAGACGGAAGGAGAGAGGCTCACCGCGAGTATAAGAGTTATCGAACTCTTTACCGTCGATCAGCGTACCTTTGTAGTTAACTACAACGGTGTCGCTGTCTTTAGGCGCGTCGCCGGTACCTTCTTTCTCAACTTTATAGATCAGGCCAGTAGAAGACGTTTTAACGCCTTTCTCTTTAGCGAACTTATCGCGGTAGGCTTTGCCTTTCGCTTCGTTATCTTTAGCGTCTGCTTCCATCTTGGTCTGAGCGGCGCCTTTCACGCGCGCTTCAAACGCTTGCAGAGTCTGCTCGATTTCCTGGTCAGACAGTTTGCTCTTGTCTGCGAACGCATCCTGAACCCCTGCGATCAGCTGGTTTTTGTCCAGTTTGATGCCCAGTTTCTCTTGTTCTTTCAGAGAGTTTTCCATGTAACGGCCCAGAGACGCGCCAAGTGCGTAGGCGGATTTCTGGTCGTCATTCTTGAATGCCGCTTTGCTGTCTGTAGTCGCAGCAGGCTTCGCAGCAGTATCAGCAGCGAAAGACAGCGGCGCATTGAGCGCTACAGCCATAGTGGTCGCCAGCAGCGTAACTTTAAACAGTGATTTCATCCATATCTCCAGGACCTGAGGTCTCTCACCCCAGTGTTAAACGTAAATGAGTGACGTACTATAAAACGTTGTGGAAGAAATCTACAGACAGACTCCCCCGAATGTCGCTTCTTTTCAGACTATTTTTGTTTAAATAAGTTTCTTGTCAGGGAGATGGATACTGTACTTAAGGAAAAAGTCAGATAAACTTCGCCGCCGCTGGTCCATTATGGCGCATGAGAGATAAACGAGGTGAATGATGAAGGATACAACGATCGAAGCGAGACTGGCTGAGCTGGAAAGCCGCCTGGCTTTTCAGGACATCACCATCGAAGAACTGAACCAGACCGTGACGGCTCATGAGCTTGAAATGGCAAAAATGCGCGATTTGATGCGACTTCTTACTGAAAAAGTGAAGGCAACGCAGTCGTCGCACATCGCCTCTCAGGCTGAAGAGACGCCACCACCTCATTATTGAGGCGTAAAAAAAGCGGGATTATCCCGCTTTTTTATTTTCCGCAGTACGGAATCAGTGGCAGCCGCAGCCGCCGTTACCGCAACCACCTTTACCGTGGCCGTGGTCATGACCATGATCGTGGCCGTGACCACCGCAGCAGCCGTCGTGGCCGTGATCGTGGTCATGGTCGTGACCGTGCGCACCATGAACGTGGCCATGAGCCAGCTCTTCTTCGGTCGCTTCACGGATAGCAACAACTTCTACGTTGAACTTCAGGTTCTGACCAGCCAGCATGTGGTTGCCGTCAACCACAACGTGGTCGTCTTCAACTTCTGTGATTTCAACCGGAACCGGACCCTGGTCAGTTTCAGCCAGGAAGCGCATGCCAACCTGCAACTCGTCAACGCCCATGAACACGTCTTTAGGAACGCGCTGAACCAGGTTGTCATCATACTGACCGTAAGCGTCGTTCGCGCCGACAGCAACGTCGAATTTGTCGCCAACTTCATGACCTTCCAGCGCCGTTTCCAGGCCGGAAATCAGGGAACCGTGACCATGCAGGTAGTCCAGCGGCGCACTCACCGGAGACTCATCAACCAACACACCGTCTTCTGTACGTACCTGATAGGCCAGGCTGACCACCAGGTCTTTTGCTACTTTCATGATATCTCCTGAGCGTGGGAAAATTGCTGGCGCAGATTGTAGCGGAATTCTGCACCCGTGTACCCTTAAGCTTAAAAAAACTCAGAGCATATCGCTAGTCTGGATGAAAAATGCCGATCACTTGCTCTTCTTTGCGAACGTGATCGCGGGCTTCTTTGTCGGCCTCACGCATCTGGTGACCGCACTTAACACATTCAACAATATCGATATTATTCTCCCGCCACATGGCCAGCGTATCTTGCGCCTGGCAGGACGGGCATTTTGCGCCCGCGATAAAGCGTTTACGTAAAGCCATCTTTCGTTACCCTTTATTCAAATTCATCCCAGCCGTCGAGCTGGCGTCGTTCCTGTTGCATCTCACGCTGGAAGATCTCCTCCAGTTCGCGACGCGCTTCCCGCACGCGGGAGATCTGCGCCGTGTCGCTGTGCACAGGCATCAGTTCACGCAGCATTCGCATATCCAGCCGGCGGAAATGCATCTGGGCACGTTGCGCCTGGTGAGGATGCATACCCAGCGAAACCAGCGCCTTGCGCCCCAGCTCCAGCGCGCTGGAGAAGGTTTCGCGGGAGAAGTGTTTCACACCCGCCTGCAAAAGTTCGTGAGCCTCAACTCGTCCGCGCGCACGCGCCAGAATATGCAGATGCGGGAAATGCTGCTGGCACAGCTCCACCAGCTTCATTGTGTCTTCCGGATCGTTACAGGTGATGACGATGGACTCCGCAGCCTCTGCGCCCGCCGAGCGCAACAGCTCAAGCTGCGTCGCATCCCCGTAGTACACCTTATAACCATATTTGCGCATCAGGTTGACGGCGCTGATATCGCGCTCCAGCACCGTAATGCGCATTTTATTTGCCATCAACAGGCGACCAATCACCTGTCCGAAGCGGCCAAAGCCCACGACGATCACCTGCGGTTTATCATCTTCCACCCACGGCGCTTCGTCTTCATCGTCTGCGGGATTCAGGCGGCGCGACAGCAGTTTGTCCACCAGCTTCATCAGCAGCGGCGTGGTCATCATCGACAGCGTGACCGTCACCAGCAGCAGCGCCATCTGGTCATCTTTGAACAGCTTCTGAGACGACGCAGTGGAAAACAGCACAAACGCAAACTCTCCGCCCTGACTTAACACGCTGGAAAACTGCATCCTTTCCGAGCTGCGCAGCCCGTAAATTCGCGCGAGGAGATACAGCACCAGCGTTTTGACCGCCACCAGCACGGCGACACTCGCAATAACCCACAGCAGATGGGTATAGAGCACGCCAAGATTAAGCGCCATACCCACCGAGATAAAGAACAGCCCTAACAGCAGCCCCTTAAACGGATCGATGGCGGTCTCCAGCTCGTGGCGGTACTCGCTTTCCGCAAGCAGCACCCCGGCGATAAACGTCCCGAGCGCCATCGACAGCCCCAGCGCATCCATAAACAGCGCTGAACCAAGCACCAGCAGCAGCGTTGCGGCGGTGAAGACCTCGCGTACGCCGGATGCCGCAATAAACCGGAACACTGGACGCAGTAAAAACCGTCCGCCGATCAGCATCCCCGCGAAGGCCAGCACCTTCATGGAGATCTTCATCCAGTCGAAATGATCGTCTCCGGAGCCTGCCAGCAGCGGCACCAGCGCCAGCGCCGGGATCACCGCTAAATCCTGGAACAGCAGCACCGAAAAGCCCAGTTGCCCCGCCTCGTTGCGGTTCATCCCTTTGTCGCGCATCAGCTGAAGCGCCATCGCCGTCGACGACATTGCAAGACCGATCCCGCCAATCACCGCGGCCTGCCAGGAAAACTGCGTCAGCATCAGCAGGCCCGCCAGAATGGCGGCGCTGAGCAATACCTGCGCCGCCCCGACGCCAAAAATAGATTGCCGCAGTTGCCACAGCTTGGACGGATTAAGCTCAAGCCCGATGATAAACATCAGGAACACCACGCCCAGCTCGGAGAAGTGGAGAATTTCATCCACATCGCTGATAAACCCAAGCCCCCAGGGACCAATGGCTATCCCCGCCAGCAAATAGCCCAGCACCGCGCCAATGCCGAGACGCGCGGCAAGGGGGACCGCGACGACGGCGGCAAACAAAAACAGCACCCCGGCGAGGAGTAAATTCGAACCGTCCATTAGCGTCCTCCCGCCGGAATCGGTGACGCCAGCCATTCGCCATAGGCCCTGGCATGGCTCGCCAGCGCTTTCGGATCCTGCCGCCGTGCCCAGTAGATAATAATCGGGCTCATCCAGTGCATACGGCACATCGCCGCCGTCAGCTCAAACGGCCGCAGAATGTCGCTCATGGGGTAACGGTTCAGCCCGTCGTGACGGTAAGCGCTTTCCGGCTCACCGGTGGTGATGACACTCCGCCAGTACTTTCCCGCCAGCTGGTTGCCCCCCACCCCGCTGGAAAAGCCCCGGCTCAGCACGCGGTCCAGCCACTCTTTCAGCAGCGCCGGACAGCTATAGGTATAAAGCGGATGCTGGAACACAATCACGTCGTGCTGACGCAGCAGTTCCTGCTCGTAAGGAATATCAATAAAGAAATCGGGGTAGTGCGCGTAGAGATCGTGCACCGTTACGTTACTGAGCTGTGTGGCCGGCTTAAGCAGCACCCGGTTTGCCACCGAGTCCTGTGATTCCGGATGGGCATACAGCAGCAGCACTTTCGCTGTCTGAGACATCACTCCCCTCCCGGTTCTGTTTTTGTGTATTGTTGTCGTTTTGGGCTACCATGGCGGCCCGGTGGGGAAATTGGCCCACACCTTACATTATCATAATGACAAATTAACATAGTCGGAACATACGGCGCTTCTATGATTGTTTTCTCCTCGTTACAAATTCGTCGCGGCGTGCGCGTCCTGCTGGATAACGCGACTGCTACCATCAACCCGGGCCAGAAAGTGGGGCTGGTCGGCAAAAACGGCTGCGGTAAATCCACCCTGCTGGCACTGCTGAAAAACGAGATAAGCGCGGATGGCGGGAACTTTACCTTCCCGGGCAACTGGCAGCTCGCCTGGGTAAACCAGGAGACCCCCGCGCTGAGCGAACCGGCGCTCGACTATGTTATCGACGGCGACCGTGAATACCGCAAGCTCGAAGCGGAGCTCAACGCCGCCAACGAGCGCAACGACGGCCACGCCATCGCCACCGTCCACGGCAAGCTGGACGCCATCGACGCCTGGACCATTCGCTCCCGCGCCTCCAGCCTGCTGCACGGCCTGGGCTTCAGCAACGAACAGCTTGAACGCCCGGTGAGCGATTTCTCCGGCGGCTGGCGTATGCGCCTTAACCTGGCGCAGGCGCTGATCTGCCGCTCCGACCTCCTGTTGCTCGATGAACCGACCAACCACCTCGATCTCGATGCGGTTATTTGGCTGGAGAAGTGGCTCAAGAGCTATCAGGGCACTCTGATTCTGATCTCCCACGACCGCGACTTCCTCGACCCGGTGGTGGATAAAATCATTCATATCGAACAGCAAAGCCTGTTCGAGTACACCGGCAACTACAGCTCTTTCGAGCGCCAGCGCGCGACGCGCCTCGCCCAGCAGCAGGCGATGTATGAAAGCCAGCAGCAGCGCGTGGCGCACCTGCAAAGCTTTGTGGATCGCTTCAAGGCCAAGGCGTCAAAAGCCAAGCAGGCGCAGAGCCGCATCAAGATGCTGGAACGCATGGAGATGATCGCCCCGGCGCACGTGGATAACCCGTTCCACTTCAGCTTCCGCGAGCCGGAGAGCCTGCCGAACCCGCTGCTGAAAATGGAAAAAGTGAGCGCGGGCTATGGCGATCGCATTATCCTCGACTCTATCAAGCTCAACCTGGTGCCAGGTTCACGCATTGGTCTGCTGGGACGTAACGGCGCCGGTAAATCGACGCTGATCAAGCTGCTGGCGGGCGAGCTTAACCCGGTCAGCGGCGAAATCGGCCTGGCGAAAGGCATCAAGCTTGGCTACTTCGCCCAGCATCAGCTGGAATTTTTACGCGCCGATGAATCGCCGATCCAGCACCTGGCGCGCCTGGCGCCGCAGGAGATGGAGCAGAAGCTGCGCGACTACCTCGGCGGCTTTGGCTTCCAGGGCGATAAGGTGACTGAAAATACAGCGCGTTTCTCCGGCGGCGAAAAAGCGCGTCTGGTGCTGGCGCTGATCGTCTGGCAGCGTCCAAACCTGCTGCTGCTCGATGAACCGACCAACCACCTCGATCTCGACATGCGTCAGGCGCTGACCGAAGCGCTGATCGAGTTCGAAGGGGCGCTGGTTGTCGTTTCGCACGATCGCCACCTGATCCGCTCCACCACCGACGATCTCTATCTGGTTCACGGCGGCAAAGTGGAACCGTTCGACGGCGATCTGGAAGATTACCAGCAGTGGCTGACGGACGTGCAGAAGCAGGAAAACCAGCCGGAAGAGTCAGCGAAAGACAACGCCAACAGCGCCCAGGCGCGTAAAGACCAGAAGCGCCGTGAAGCGGAACTGCGCACCCAGACTCAGCCGCTGCGTAAAGAGATTACCCGTCTCGAAAAAGAGATGGAAAAGCTTAACGCCACGCTTGCCGCCGTCGAAGAGAAGCTGGGCGACAGCGAACTGTACGATCAGAGCCGCAAAGCGGAGCTGACGGACTGTCTGCAAACGCAGGCGAAAACCAAATCCAGTCTCGAAGAGTGCGAAATGGCATGGCTGGACGCGCAGGAACAGCTGGAAGCGATGCTGCAAGCCGACTAACACGCCGGGAGGGTTATGGGCTTCGATACCACGAGCGAGATTACATTCCGTAAGCTCAGCATCTTCATGACGTTCATGGACAAGGGCAATATCGCACGTACCGCCGAAACGCTCGGCCTGAGCGGTGTCAGCGTGCACCGCGCGCTGCATACCCTCGAAGAGAACGTCCGCTGCCCGCTCTTTGCTCACAAAGGGCGTAACCTGATTGCCCTCCCCTCCGCGTGGACGCTGCTGGAGTATTGTCAGGAGGTGATGCAGGTGATGGAGCGCGGGCTGGAAGAGTCGCGCAAGATTGCCGGTATCGGCCAGGGACGGTTGCGCGTCGGTACGCTTTACTCGCTGACGCTGGAAACCGTGCCGCGCCTGATAATGGGCATGAAGCTGCGCCGTCCGGATCTGGAGATGGATCTGACGATGGGCTCGAACGAAACCCTGCTCCATATGCTGGATGAGGGTTCGCTGGATGCGATTTTAATCTCTATCTCCGAGAGCGATATCGACCGTAACAGCCTCGAAGTGCTGCCCCTGTTCCATGACGATATTTTCCTTGCCGCACCGGCCTCTGCCACGCTGAATACCAGCGGTCCCGCCGATCTGCGTGACTATAAAGATCAGAAGTTTGTCGCCCTCGCGGAAGGGTTCGCCACTTACGCCGGGTTTCAGGAAGCGTTTCATATTGCCGGTTTCGAGCCGGAGATTGTGACGCGGGTAAACGATATTTTCTCGATGCTGAGCCTGGTACAGGCGGGGGTCGGGTTTACGCTGATGCCGGGCAGGATGAAGAAAGTGTACGAAAATTCGGTGCAGCTACTGAAGCTGGCACAGCCGTACCAGATGCAGCAGCTGATTGCGATCGTCTTTGCCCGCAACCGCGAGCAGGATCCGAGCCTGCGAGCATTGGCCGCGGAAGGGCGGATGTACGCCAGAAGTTTGCAGGACGGAGCCTGAGGCCTTGCCGGGTGGCGACGCGTTGCGTCTTACCCGGCCTACAAAATAATACAACCGAACCCGTAGGCCCGGTAAGGCGCAGCCGCCACCGGGCAAAAAAACTCACGCACGAAGCCGCCCCGCCAGATGCACCGCCACGTCCACCCCGCTGCGCTCCAGCGAAATAGATTCGCCTTCCCACGCCGCCTGCCGCGTCAGGCAGGTTAATATGCCTCCCGGCGGCATCTCAATCGCCAGCCGCGCTTCACGCTCGTTAGCGGAAATCACCGCCTCCTGCCAGCGCACGGTTCGCGCCATGTTCATTGCCAGATCGTCGGCAATTTTCTCCGGCTGCCAGAGCACGCGTCCGGTACTGCCGCTCAGGTACGCGCTGCGGGGACGGGAAAGCGTGACCGATTCAAACGCCGCTGCCAGCTTCTTCGCCGGTTCCGCCAGCAGCGCGCAGTGCGATGGCACGCTCACCGCCAGCCGTTTGGCCTTGCTTGCACCCTTCGCCAGCGCGCGCTCCGCCACCTGCGCCATACCGTCATCGGTTCCGGCAATCACGATCTGCGTTTCGGCGTTCAGGTTAGCGATATAGGTTCCAGACCCCTGAATCAGGTTTTCCACCTGCGGCAGGGTCAACCCCATAATCGCCGTCAGGCCGTAGCCGTGCGGATACGCCTGCTCCATCAAATCACCGCGCAGCGCCACCAGCTTCAGCGCATCCGTAAAGTCCAGCGAGCCTGCGATGACCGCCGCAGGATAAGCGCCAATGGACAGACCGCTGACAATATCCGGCGACACGCCGCGACGTTCCAGCTCGCGCGCCCAGGCCACGCCGGCAATCAGCAGTGAAAGCTGAACCGCACGGGTGTGGGTTAACGAGGATGCGCTGTCCAGGGTATCGACTTCCGCCCCCAGCACAGCACGGGCCTGCTCCAGCTCCGTTCCCGGCAGGTTTTGCAGCATACCTTCGTGCTGTGTGCCCTGCCCCGGAAAGGTAAACAGTATTTTCATTACTCCTCCCTGTGCCATGGATCCGCTACCAGGCGCGGTCCACATTGCGTTTTTAGCAGCGTTTTGCCGTCGCGTAACCATTCTGCCAGCGCGAATCCGCCCTCGGGCGTGTCCACCTGCGTATCCACCCGGCACAACGCACGGCTGAGCTGAGCCTGCCAGTCAGTAAACGCCTCAGGGGAAACGGTACGCGGGGTGCGGATCAGCAGATCGAGATCGCTATCGGCGTGGATCACCGGAATGCCGGTCGCCAGCGCGTAACCCGTACTGCCGGTTATCCCCCACGTCCACGGCCACGACTGCTGCGCAAGCTGAAGCGCCACCTGAACCGGCGGCTGAGTGACAAACGGCGAACGCAGCAGGTCGGCGGCAACGCTCAACTCTTCGGGCGACACCACGCGCAACACGTTCTCAGGCTTCACCCATCCGGCCGCCCGCTGGTTGCGGCGCAATCCGCGCACGCCAACGGGAATACGGCCTTCATTATCAACATCACGCCGCACCACTACCGGCAGCCCGGTATGCCAGGCCGCGTCTACCCAGGATTCGGTAATCCCTTCCAGGGCGTCGCGCGCGGTAAGCCAGATGAGGTCGTGTGGGCGTAATGTTGTGGTCATAATTACATTCCTGAAGTCAGCGAGATAAACAGCGGCAGCGACAGGATACACAGTATGGAGCTCAACAGCAGCACGGCTTCAGCATCCGGCGACTGCACGCCAAAGCGGTTACCGAACACCACGCCAAAGAAGCCCGCAGACAGCGCAATCATCAGGATGGCGGTGATCGCCACGGAGCCGTGCAGACCGAAGATTAAAACGATACCCCAGGCAATCGCTGGCTGGATCAGCAGCTTGGCGATAGTGGAAGTGATCACCATGGTGTTGATCTGAAGCTTACGCGCGGAGAGGATCACCCCGGTCAGGAACAGCGCCGCAGCGGTCGCGGACAGTCCCAGCGGTTTAATCGCCGCCAGTACCAGCTCTGGCATTTTGATGCCGATAGCGGACAGGATCACACCCAGCAGCGGGCCCATCACGATCGGTTTTTTAATGGAGCGCCACATCAGCACCGGCAGCATGGAAAGCGTTGAACCGGAGTTATTGCCTTCGGCGCGGGCTTTCTCACGCTCCAGAATAAGCAGGCAGAACGGGGTCATCAGCACCGAACCACAGGCGATGGAGACCGCCACGGAGAGTGAAGTAGAAGAACTTTCACCCAGCACGCTGCCCAGAATCGGCAGGCCGAGCGCCGCATAGTTTGGCAGAGCGACGGTCAGCGTCAGTACGGCCGCATCCTGCGGAGATTTTTTAAAGACTTTGGTGGCGAGGAAGTAGATGGCCGCATAGGTGATCCACATCGCCAGGGTGAGCACCAGGATCAGCGGCGACTGCGCCACAATGCCGGTCCACGGGGTTTGCACGGTGGCGCTGAACAGCGCGGCAGGGAGTGCAAAATCCATAACGAAGATATTCAGCAGGGAAACATTTTTGTTATCGACCATCTTTGCTTTACCGGCCCAGAATCCCAGCAGCATGATGACGAAAATCGGTGCAAGAGCATGAACAATTACGTAAGTCATAAATCACCTGTAGTAAAAAAGTTTAAGCACTGGCGCGATGTTTATTATTTTCAGGATGCAGGTTCCCGCGTGGACGCAACGGGCGCGCCCACGGGGTAATGCATCTGGCAGGTCTCTTTTTACTTACCAGCTGGCTCGCATACGTTCACGTACGAGCGCCGAGCTGCGGCGGTTGTCAGCACCCAGACGGTTTTTCAACGTGGTGTCCTGACGAGCGTCGCTGATGGCCTGTTGCAGGGTAGTTTTCACCCGCGTCAGATCGCTTTCGGAAGGGGCATCCGGGTTGCTGATATCCAGCAGGTCGGAGAGCAGCCCCAGCGTGGCGTAGTTGCTGATGTCGTACGCCATTGGCGGAATGGTTGCCGCCAGTTTTTCCAGCGCCTCAACGGTACGCAGCGTAATGCGCGCCGCAGACTCTTTGCCCATGGCATGGATCAGCACGCCTTTATCGTTGAAGGCAATCAGGCGGTTGGCCTGGTAGCCGTGCGCCAGAAACGCGCCGGACATGGCCTTACCGACGATAAGACCAATCACCGGATGCCCCGCCAGCCGCGCATTGGCATAGGCGGCAGCGGCGCCGGCCAGCGCCTGGTGGATACCAAACGCCTCTTCGCGACGGCCATAGGCCTGGCTTGGGACATCGATAACCGCCACAATCGGGCGCTTCACGGCTTTATCTGCGTCAGCGGCGACGGTTTCGCTGACCACTTTTGCCAGCGTCCAGCCCTCCAGCAGCCCCACTTCCCCTTGCGCCGCGCGCGGGAAGTGGTTGTTGGCGTCCGGCACCACGGCGACAAAACGCACCGTTTCACCGTTTAGCTCGCCGTCTGCGGCCTGCACGGACGGGCATAACCCCTCCAGACGTTTCGCGTTCGGGGCCAGAGTTTCCAGCCAGAGTTCGCCACGGCTAATTGAGTTAGTCATCATTTCACCTCCCGGGCAAAAAGCGCTTTAATCTGTTCGGCATCGGCCTGTTTGCGGGTGTCGAAATTCGTCAGACGGTTCAGGTAATCGTCGTAGTTATCGGTGCGATGTTTCGCCGGTACGCCTTTGGCGATGGCTTCGTTCATCGCGGCTTTCACCGCGTTCACGCCGTCGCCCACCAGCGCGTCCACCAGCCCACTTTCATAGCGCACTTCGCCGCCGGTCATGCTCCAGATAAACGGACGGTCGCGGGAGTCATACTCTTCAATGCCCGCTTCCTGCTCAATAACCTGCGGGCCGTTGAGGCCAAGACGCGCTTCGCGGGTCACAATCAGGTAGCTGCACAGCGCCGCGGCGATAGACATCCCGCCGAAGCAGCCCACGGTCCCGGCGACAATCCCGACAACCGGGGTATAGCGACGCAGGTCAACGATCGCGGCGTGGATATCGGCAATCGCCGCCAGGCCAAGGTTGGCTTCCTGCAAACGTACGCCGCCGGTTTCGAGGCACAGTACCGCCTGAGTCGGAATGCCGTTGCGGTTATCTTCCGCCGCCAGCTCCAGCGCCGCCGCCATTTTGGCACCGGACACTTCGCCCATGCTGCCGCCCTGGAAGGTGCCTTCAATCGCCACCACCACTGCAGGCTGGCCGTTGATGGTCCCTTTCGCGACTACCATGCCGTCATCGGCCTGAGGAACAATCCCCTGTGGCCCAAGCCACGGAGAGATAATGCCTTCAAACGGATCCAGCAGTTCGCGGTAGCTGCCGTCGTCGAGCAGCGCCTGCGCACGCTGGCGCGCTTTTAATTCGATAAAGCTGCTGTCATCACGCATGGTTCACCCCTTCAAAAACCTGTTCGATACGAATGCGTGCCACGCCCGGCGTCGCGCCGAAGTCGTGGATGGTCAGCTTACCTGCGGGCAGGCTGCTGACGGTTTGCAGGCGATTGAACAACGCCTCCCAGCGCCCACGGCTGTTGTCGACGGAGGTGGTGATATCAATGGTTAAGGTCTGGCCCGGTTCGGCGGTGAAAAGCACCTCCATATCCCCGGAACCGACTACCCCTGCCAGCGCCCTGCCGCTTACTTCGCGGCTGGCGGGCACGGTCAATGTGATTTTTTCCATAACATCCTCTTAATGCTTTGAATAGGGCGTTTCGACGCGGTCAAGAAACAGCGTGGCGGCAAGCAGGTCTGCGGCTCCGCCCGGCGAGGCGTTAAGCGTCAGCATCTGACGGTCTAACCGCGCCAGCGCCTGCTGCCCCGCAAGTGTTGCGCATCCTCCCGCGTTCAGCACCGCACGGGCGCCGTTCTGCATGGCATCCAGCCCCTCCATGCCGGCGCGCGACAGCACGCAGGTGTCGGTGAGCGAGGTCATGATCGCCATCAGCGCGTCGAGTCTGGCCTGCGTTTCGCTGCTGCCGTTGAGACGGCTGAGGTGAAGCTGCGGCAGCGCGCGCTGCATGATGTGCGGAAACGCCTGCTGAGCCTCTTCACGCGCGCCCGGTACACGATAGCGGTGCGTGACGCGTAACCCCTTGCTGAATACTTTCGGCGCCGCGTCATCCGGCAGTTTCGCCAGCTGAGCGGCGGTGTTCGCGACGGTTTGCGCCCGGGCATCGCCGCCCAGCATCGCCACCGCGCTCACCAGCAATCCCAGCGCCCAGATCGCGCCACGGTGTGTGTTCACGCCGTCGGTAGCGGCCATCATCTGCCGTTCGCCTTCACGACCCAGGCGGCCAACGGTTTGCCTGAGGGCAATATCCGCCGGACGCTGCCAGCTCTGTTGCGCCAGCGCCTGAAACGTGGGGGTCAGGCTGTGAGCGGAGCGCTCCATCAGCGCAAGCGATAAATCGTGATGCGCGCCGTTCCCCCGGCTGTCCACCAGACCGGGCTTCGGGCTTAAACGTGCTTCGTCAATCAGACACTGCGTGGCGGTTCGCGCCAGCCATTCGGCACCGCCTTCAACCTGGATCTGGGGCAGAAGTTTCATTACCAGCTCCGGAATTTCGCAGGTGGGTTATACAGGCCGCCGGACCACTCAACGAGGTCAGCCACGCTGCCCGCAGCCAGCAGAGAGCGGGTGGCATCGGTACGACGAATGCCAATATCTTCCGGATACACAACCTTGCCGCTCTGGCGCAGTTCCGCCACGCGTTTGGCGTCAACGCCCAGACCGATATCGGTGATACCCGCCACGGCGGCGACCATGGCGCGACGCTCTTCCAGATCTTTTGCCCGGTAGAGGTAAGCAATCCCCTCTTCCGTCAGCACGTGGGTGACGTCATCGCCGTAAATCATAACCGGCGCCAGCGGCATGCCGGAGGCTTTCGCCACGTCTACGGCGTCGAGTTTCTCCACGAAGGTTGGCTTCACGCCCGCCTGGAAGGTTTCCACCATCTGCACAACCAGCTTTTTACCGCGCTGCATCGGGTCAGGCTCGGTAATCATGTTCAGCCAGGCCGGTGTGGCGTGGCGACGACCGTGCGGATCGTGGCCCATGTTTGGTGCGCCGCCGAAGCCGGAGAGACGGCCGCGGGTCACGGTTGAGGAGTTAGCGTAACCATCAACCTGTAGCGTGGAACCGATAAACATATCGACCGCGTACTGACCAGCCAGCTGACAGAAGGCGCGGTTAGAGCGCATGGAGCCGTCAGCACCGGTAAAGAACACGTCCGGACGGGCGCGGATGTACTCTTCCATCCCCAGCTCGCCGCCGAAGCAGTGGACGCTCTCCACCCAGCCGCTTTCGATGGCCGGGATCAGCGTTGGATGCGGGTTCAGGGTCCAGTGTTTACAGATTTTGCCTTTGAGTCCGAGCTGTTCGCCGTAGGTTGGCAGCAGCAGCTCGATCGCTGCGGTGTTAAAGCCAATCCCGTGGTTCAGGGACTGCACCTGGTGTTCAGCGTAGATGCCTTTAATCGCCATCATCGCCATCAGGATGTGTTCCTGTTTAATCAGGCGCGGGTCGCGGGTGAAGAGCGGCTCAATAAAGAACGGCTTGTCCGCCACCACCACGTAATCGATCCACGAGCCCGGAATATCGACGCGCGGCAGGTCGCACTCGTCGTCCACCAGCTCGTTCACCTGTGCGATGACGATGCCGTCGTGGAACGCGGCGGCTTCCACCAGCGCCGGGGTATCTTCGGTACTCGCCCCGGTGTAGAGGTTACCTTTACGGTCCGCTTTAAAACCGGCAATCAGCGCCACGTTTGGCGAAAGGTCGACGTATAAACGTGAGTAGAGTTCGATGTAGGTGTGAATCGCCCCGATTTCGAGCTGACCATCCTCCAGCAGCTGCGAAATGCGCAGGCTTTGCGTACCGGAGAAGGAGAAGTCGAGCTTGCGGGCGATGCCTTTCTCAAAGATGTCCAGATGTTCGCTGCGGCCCACGCTCGGCATGATCATATGCAGATCGTGCACGATTTGCGGGTTCACTTCGGCCAGTGAACGGGAAAGGAAATCCGCCTGCTTCTGGTTGTTGCCTTCCAGAACGACTTTGTCGCCTGGTGCGATCAGTTTTTCCAGCATGGCGACAAGATCGCCGGTTGGCAGTACCTTGCCCTGCACCGGTACGGACGCCAGACGACGCGCTTTCTCGCTGCGTCGGGTGTTCCATTGCCGGGTGGGTGTTTGCCCAGATAACATTATTAACCTCCTGATTCAGCACATCATTCTGATTTGCTTAACGTTGAGTAAAGTGTGCGCTCTGGTGAGAAAGGCATCAATTAAGCGTAGGACGTAATCATTAGCCTGAGAGTAATAATCAAGGTAAAGAAATGTGATCGGGATCAGTTCATGTTTCGGAAAAACGGGCTAAACGGGGTACAATTCGGAAGGTATAGTTAATTTCTGACAAGAATCAGCATCGCCCTTATGACCCAAATCATTCCCTCAGACTTCGACATTGCAGCCGAAGAGAGCGCAGAGTTCGTGCCCATGCGCGGTGTGGCTAACCCTCACCTGCAAACCATGCTGCCGCGCCTGATCCGCCGCAAGGTGCAGTTCAACCCCCACTGGCAGCGCATTGACCTGCCGGACGGTGACTTTTTGGATCTCGCCTGGAGCGAAGATCCGGATCGGGCCAGACATAAACCCCGTCTGGTGGTTTTTCACGGCCTGGAAGGCAGCCTGCACAGCCCTTACGCACACGGTCTCATTGAGGCGGCGAAAGCCCGCGGCTGGCTTGGGGTGGTGATGCATTTTCGCGGATGCAGCGGCGAGCCTAACCGTCAGAAACGCATTTATCACTCGGGTGAAACCGAGGACGGCTCCTGGTTCCTGCGCTGGCTAAGAGACAATTTCGGCGAAGCACCAACGGCAGCGGTGGGGTATTCGCTGGGCGGGAAT
>NZ_JABMCU010000066.1:0-21032 GCF_013179605.1 Enterobacter sp. CM29
AAGAAGAACCCCAGCCCGCTTATCGCCGCCAGCATGAAGCAGAAGGCGGTGACCCAGTGGTTGATGCGTTCCGGCGCGGTGTAGCGCACGATGGTGTCACGTTTTCTCATTTGCGCACCTCGTCTTTCTCTTCATGCAGGTTATCGTCTTCCTCTTCCGCGCGGTTCGGACCAACGCCGACGTAGTGGAAGATGCTCGCTGCAAAGGTGGCCGCAAAACCGACCGCGGCCAGCGGTTTCCAGATACCTTTCCAGAACTTCACGGTGGCGCTGATTTCCGGGTTCTCCGGCAGGCCATGGTACAGATTCGGCTTGTCGGCGTGGTGCAGCACGTACATCACGTGCGTACCACCAACCCCGGCCGGATCGTACAGGCCCGCGTTATCGTAACCACGGGTTTTCAGCTCGCCCACGCGCTCTGCCGCCAGCGTTTTCATATCCTCTTTAGAGCCAAAGTGGATAGCGCCGGTTGGGCAGGTCTTCACGCAGGCTGGCTCCTGACCGACATTTACGCGGTCAACGCACAGCGTACATTTGTAGACGCGGTTGTCTTCCGGGTTCATGCGCGGCACGTCGAACGGACAGCCTGCGATGCAGTAGCCGCAGCCAATACACTGCTCAGACTGGAAGTCGACGATGCCGTTGGCATACTGAATGATAGCCCCTTCTGACGGACACGCCTTCAGGCAGCCCGGATCCGCACAGTGCATACAGCCGTCTTTGCGGATAAGCCATTCCAGTTTGTCGTTCTGTTCCACTTCCGAGAAACGCATTACCGTCCAGGACTTGGCGGTCAGGTCCGCCGGGTTGTCGTACACCCCGACGTTGTGACCCACTTCGTCACGGATGTCGTTCCACTCTGAACAAGCCACCTGACAGGCTTTACAGCCGATACAGGTGGTCACGTCGATAAGTTTCGCCACTTCCTGCTGGTGGTCCCGCGCCTGAGGCGCGGGCGTGAAACCGTTAGTCGCGGAACGACGGATAATGTCTTGAGATTGATAAGCCATAAGTCGTCTCCGTTACACCTTTTCCACGTTCACGAGGAAGGCCTTAAACTCCGGCGTCTGCGTGTTCGCATCACCGACGAACGGCGTCAGGGTATTCGCAATGAACCCTTTCTTCGCCACGCCCTCATAACCCCAGTGAATTGGGATGCCGATGGTATCCACCTGCTGACCATGAACGTTCAGCGTGCGAATACGCTTGGTCACCACCGCCTTGGCTTTGATGTAGCCGCGGTTAGAGGAGACCTTCACGGTATCGCCATGGGCGATGCCGAGCTTGCCCGCCAGCTTCTCGCCGATCTCCACAAACTGTTCCGGCTGCGCGATGGCGTTAAGCAGCGCGTGCTTGGTCCAGTAGTGGAAGTGCTCGGTCAGACGGTAGGTGGTGCCGACATACGGGAACTTGTCCTTTTTACCCAGTGCTTCAAAATCGCCCTTGAAGATACGGGCTGCCGGGTTAGAGACCACGTTCGGGTGCAGCGGGTTAGTACCCAGCGGCGTCTCAAACGGCTCATAGTGTTCCGGGAACGGACCTTCCGCCATCTTATCGATAGCAAACAGGCGCCCCATCCCTTCAGGCTGCATGATAAACGGCCCGACATCGCTGCCTGGTGCGGCAGTGCTGTAGTCCGGAATATCCACGCCGCCCCATTTCGCGCCGTCCCACTTGAGTAGCTGACGCTTCGGATCCCACGGGTTGCCCTGCGGGTCAGCAGAGGCACGGTTATAGAGGATGCGGCGGTTAAGCGGCCATGCCCATGCCCAGCCCAGCGTATTACCGAGGCCCGACGGGTCGGCGTTATCGCGGTTGGCCATCTGGTTGCCTTTCGGCGTCCAGCTACCGGCAAAGATCCAGCAGCCGCTTGACGTCGTACCGTCGTCACGCAGGTGTGCGAAGGTGCTGAGCTGATCGCCTTTCTTCGCCAGCACGGTGCCGGTCGCCGGGTCGATAACGTCCGCCAGCGCCTTACCGTTGCTCTCCATGGCCACTTCTTCCGGCGCAGGGTTTTCCGGCGTCGAATAGTTCCAGGTCATGTTCAGCACCGGCTCAGGCGTTGCGCCGCCTTCAGCCGCGTACATTTTACGCAGGCGTAAGAAGATACCGGCCAGGATCTCGCCGTCGTTCAGGGCGATGCCCGGGGCGTCCGCACCTTTCCAGTGCCACTGCAACCAGCGGCCAGAGTTGACGATAGAGCCGTTCTCTTCCGCGAAGCAGGTGGACGGCAGACGGAACACTTCGGTCTGAATCTTCGACGGGTCGACATCGTTCGACTCACCGTGGTTCTGCCAGAACGTCGAGGTTTCGGTATTGAGCGGGTCAATCGTCACCAGGTACTTCAGTTTCGACAGAGACTCGACAACCTTGTTCTTGTTCGGGAACGACGCCACCGGGTTAAAGCCCTGGCAGATATAGCCGTTGACCTGGCCCTGGTGCATCATTTCGAAGTACTGGAGGACGTCGTACCCTTTGTCCCACTTCGGCAGCCAGTCAAAGCCCCAGCTGTTTTCCGCCGTCGCCTTGTCGCCGTAGAAAGCTTTCATCAGCGAGACGAAGAACTTCGGATAGTTGCCCCAGTAGTTTACCTGGCCTTCGAGCAGCGGTTTTGGCGTGCTGGCCGTCAGATAGGTTTGCAGGTCGGTCTGTTTCTCGCTCGGCAGGTTCATGTAACCCGTCAGGCTCTGAGACAGCAGGCCAAGGTCGGTCAGACCCTGAATGTTGGAGTGACCGCGCAGGGCGTTAACGCCGCCGCCTGCCATCCCCATGTTGCCGAGCAGCAACTGAACCATCGCCATGGTGCGGATGTTCTGCGCGCCGATGGAGTGCTGCGTCCAGCCGAGTGCATACAGGAACGACGCGGTCTTATCTTTGGCGCTGGTTTCGGCGATAAGCTCGCACACCTTCAGGAAGTCCGCCTTCGGCGTCCCACAGATGTTTTCGACAACCTCTGGCGTATAGCGGGACACGTGCTCTTTCAGCAGGTTCCACACGCAGCGCGGGTGTTGCAGGGTGGTGTCGCGCTTCGCAAAGCCGTTTTCGTCCAGCTCGTAGTTCCAGCTGGTTTTGTCGTACCTGCGTTTTTCGGCGTCATAACCGCTGAACAGGCCATCTTCGAAGTGGTAATCCTCACGCACGATCAGGCTGGCGTTGGTATAGGCTTCGGTGTACTCGCGGTTATATTTTTCGTTGGTCATCAGGTACAGCAATACGCCTGACAGGAAAGTGATGTCAGTACCTGAACGAATAGGGGTATAGAAATCCGCCACTGACGCTGTACGCGTAAAGCGGGGATCGATCACAATCAGCTTCGCGCCGTTGTGGATTTTGGCTTCCATCGCCCAGCGGAACCCGACAGGGTGCGCTTCAGCGGCGTTACCGCCCATCACCACAATAAGGTTGGCGTTCTTGATGTCGACCCAGTGGTTGGTCATCGCACCGCGACCAAATGTTGGAGCAAGACTTGCTACCGTTGGTCCGTGTCAGACACGCGCCTGGTTGTCGACCGCGAGCATACCGAGTGCGCGCGTAAATTTCTGGGTTAAATAGCCGGTTTCGTTACTGGACGCTGAAGCACACAGCATGCCGGTGGAGAGCCAGCGGTTAACGGTGGTGCCTTCGGCATTCTTCGCAATAAAGTTGGCATCGCGGTCTTCTTTCATCAGCTTAGCGATGCGATCGAACGCCTCTTCCCAGCTGATTTGTTGCCATTTGTCAGAGCCGGGAGCACGGTACTCAGGAAACTTCAGGCGGCTTTCAGAGTGGATAAAATCTACCAGACCGGCCCCTTTCGGACACAGCGCACCACGGTTGACCGGATGATCCGGATCGCCTTCGATGTGGAAAATAGATGCTTTGGCGTTTTTCGCACCGTCGCCGAGGCTATACATTAACAGCCCACAGCCGACGGAGCAGTACGTACAGGTGTTACGGGTTTCGCGGGTGCGCAGCAGTTTATACTGCCGAGTTTCCGCCAGCGCTACACCGGGAGCAAAGCCCAGTGCCGCCGCCGTGGTGCCTGCCATACCGCCAGCGCAGATCTTAAAGAACTGCCTTCTGCTGACCTGCATGGGTCACTCCTTGGTTCATTACGACATTGCTATGTAGTTTTACTTTGCGGTTGAGAATTAACCGCAAAGGAGAAAAATTTGCGTTAATCCCTCATTTCTCCGAGGGATAAGCCCAGAATACCACAATGTCGGTACGCCTGTTCCAACGGCGTTAAAACAAAGTGAACGTATTATCACGGCATTGATTATAAAGTGTGATATCAATCACATTTCTCTCTGCGGATGTTAAGGGTGAGTAGCAGATGACCGGTTGCACCCCTCCGAATTGAGTAGGAGAATGGATGCTGAAAAGTTGATCCATACTATGCGTAAGGTCCGCTGTTTGTGGTGCAATAGCAGGCTCACTTCCGTGGTTGTTCAGGAATACCGTCGTGTTTAAACAAAACCGTGCTACCCACGCGTCGCCACTGCCTGCGGGCATTGTGGAACTGTCGGTACACAGACCGCCTCACATTTCACATGCCACGCCGGATTTTCTGGCGGAAGAGGTCCCCGTTGCCCTGGTTTACAACGGGATTTCGCATGTGGTGATGATGGCCTCGCCGAAAGATCTTGAGCTGTTCGCCATCGGTTTCTCCCTCTCGGAAGGCATCATTGCGCATCCGCAGGAGATCTACGGCATGGACGTCGTACCGGCCTGTAACGGTCTCGAAGTGCAAATCGAACTCTCCAGCCGCCGCTTTATGGGGCTGAAAGAGCGCCGCCGGGCGCTGGCCGGACGTACCGGCTGCGGCGTGTGCGGTGTTGAACAGCTTAACGATATCGGCAAACCCATTATCCCCCTGCCGTTCACCCAGACGTTCAATCTGGCGCATCTTGATCGGGCGCTTGTGCACCTGAATGACGTTCAGCCCATCGGCCAGCTCAGCGGTTGTACGCATGCGGCGGCGTGGGTATTGCCGTCGGGGAGCATTGCAGGCGGGCATGAAGATGTTGGCCGCCACGTCGCGCTGGATAAGCTGCTGGGCCGTCGCGCTCGGGAAAACAACGTCTGGCAGCAAGGGGCCGCGCTCGTTTCCAGCCGCGCCAGCTACGAGATGGTGCAAAAATCCGCCATGTGCGGCGTGGAAATTTTGTTTGCGGTGTCAGCGGCAACCACGCTGGCGGTTGAAGTGGCGGAGCGCTGCAACCTGACGCTGGTGGGGTTCTGCAAGCCAGGCAGGGCGACAATTTACACCCATCCGCAGCGATTAATTGTTAATCAGTAATTTTGAATGAGTATAGCAAATCCTTCCGCTTTTAGTTGTTCATGATGAGGTCTAGTATTTATCTCATCAAGGCACGGTGCCTTATCTAAATAACTTAACGAAAGGGTTTATCTCATGAAAAGCATCAAAACTTTTGTCGCAGTAATCGCTCTTGCTACATCTTTCGGTTCTTTCGCTGCGCAGACTGTGACCGCATCCGCCTCTACGCTGGACGGTGCTGAAGCTAAAATCGCCGCACAGGCTCAGGAAGCGGGCGCGTCATCCTACAAAATTACTCAGGCATTCACCGGTAACCGCGTACACATGACCGCTGAACTGAACAAATAATTTCGCAGTACCGTCGAAAGAGCGCCCCTGGGGCGCTTTTTTAGTTTATGCCCGCCAGACGCAGTAGCGCCGTCACCACCGCCGCCGCGACGATCACCACAATTAACGGCATTTTGCGCCAGGCCAAAAACACCGCGAACCCCACCCCCAGCACGCGCGCCATCCCGGCAAAATGGTCCCCTTCATAAAACGTTGTCGCCAGCGCGACGGAGAACAACAAAACGGTAGCCGCATCTGAAAGCAGCGCCTGCGACCGTTCAGAAAGCGCCAGCCGGCTGCCGAGTTTTGCCCCGCCGAGACGCATCAGATAGGTTCCGGCAGAAAGAATGGCGATGCCGAGAATAAAGACCGTCATGTTTTCCATTATTTTTTCCTCGCGGCAAGGCCGAGCAAAGAGAGCAGCACCGGCAGGCCAACCGGCGCAAACGGTACGGCGGCCAGCGACAACACCGCGCCGCTACAGGCGCGGATCAGCGTGGTACGGTTTTTAAATGCCGGCACCACTAACGCCAGCAGGATCGCCGGGAACACCGCGTCCAGCCCGATGGTTTCCGGGTCTGGCAGTAGCTTGCCGACCATCGCCCCCAGCACCGCGCCCAGCGGCCAGATGATTGCCACGCCTAACCCGCACAGCCAGTAGGCCGCTTTACGCTGCTCGGCGGTTTTTTGCGACAGGCCAAACACCACGCTTTCATCGTTCATGATATGACAGCCCAGAAAGCTCAGGCCGCGCTTGCCCACCAGGTCACGCACCGTCACGCCGAACGGCACATGGCGCGCGTTTACCAGTAAACCGGCTGCGGCCGCCGCCAGCGGATTGCCGCCGCTCGCTACGATGCCGATAAACATAAACTCGGATGCGCCTGCCAGCACCGTGAGGGAGAGGACAAATGGCACCCACAGCGGGAAGCCGTAGGCCATCGCCAGCGAGCCGTAGGACATGCCGACCACGCCCACCGCGAGGCAGACCAGGACGATCGCTTTTATCGTGTCGCCTTTCAGGCAAGAGAGGTGATTCTTCATACCATTTTAGCCATATCGAACGTATTTCCATTATAATGAACGCATCAAAAACGTTTTACAAGGCGAACGATTCGTTCGTTATAGAGAGAATGAGGCCGTTATTATGACGCAGCCAATCAGCGTAATCGCCAGAAGCCTGGTGCGAGAACGCCTGCGAACCGGACTTTCGCTGGCGGAGATCGCCCGCCGTGCCGGGATCGCCAAATCCACGCTTTCACAACTGGAGTCTGGCAACGGCAACCCTAGCCTGGAAACGCTCTGGTCGCTTTGCGTGGCGCTGGATATTCCGTTTGCCCGGTTACTGGAGCCGCAGCAGCCCGTCACGCAGGTGATCCGCCGCGGCGAGGGCACAAAAGTTGTCGCCGGGCAGGCGAACTACGAGGCGATTTTGCTCGCGGCGTGTCCGCCGGGGGCGCGTCGTGATATCTACCTGCTGCTGACTCAGCCGGGGGCAGACCGTATTTCCCAGCCGCATCCGCCTGGGTCGGTTGAGCATATTATCGTGACCCAGGGGCGGGCGATGGTCGGCCTGATCGACGCGGCAGAAGAGCTCGGCCCGGGAGATTACATTTGCTACCCTGCTGACCAGCCGCATATCTTTAAGGCGCTGGAGCCAGATACGCACGCGCTGCTGGTGGCGGAACAAAACTAACGAAGATACGGAAAATCATGTCGCTTAAAGCCATTGCCAAAGAACTGGGGCTGTCTGTTACCACCGTCAGCCGCGCCCTCAACGGATATGACGACGTTTCTGCTGAGACGCGCGCCCGCGTGGAAGCGGAGGCCCAGCGCCGTGGCTACCGACCAAATACCTTTGCCCGTCGCCTGAAGATGGGCAAAATCGACGCCGTCGGGTTGGTGTTTCCGGTGCATCCTGTTCCGCTCAATAACAGCGTTTTTATGGACATGGTCGGCGAAATTAGCCACGAACTGGCGCGACATGAGATTGACCTGCTGCTCATCGCTGACGACGATCTGGCGGACAAACACAGCTATATGCGCATGGTGCAGAGCCGACGCGTGGATGCGCTGATAGTGGCGCATACGCTGGATCACGATCCGCGTCTTGAGCAGCTTCAGGCCGCCGGGTTCCCGTTCCTGGCGCTCGGCCGCAGCCAGCTGCCGCAGCCGTACGCGTGGTTCGATTTCGACAACTATGCCGGTACGTATCAGGCCACCCGCTGGCTGATCGAGAAAGGCCATCAGCGCATTGCGCTGCTGGGCGAAAGCAACAACCAGGCATTCATCACCCAGCGTCGCCAGGGCTTCCTGGACGCGCTGCGGGAAGCCGGTCTTTCCAGCGAATGGCTGCGCGCCATGCCCCCTTCGCGCCGCGTGGGGTATGCCACCACGCAAGAACTTCTCTCCCTGCCGCAGCCGCCCACGGCCATCATTACCGACTGCAACACTCACGGCGACGGCGCAGCGATGGCTCTGGCGCAGATGGGGCGCTTAACCGGTGAAAATGCCGTCTCGCTGGTGGTCTATGACGGTTTACCGCAGGACAGCATTGTCGATATCGACGTCGCGGCGGTGATCCAGTCTACCCGTCAGGGCGTCGGGAAACAGATTGCCGATATGGTGCGCCAGCTGATTAACGGCGACGACATTGATACGCTTCAGGTGCTCTGGCAGCCGGAATTTTCCCCAGGCCAGACGGCCTGATTACACCAAAAATTCAAAACTCGATCACAGATCCGAAACGTTGTGGTTTATATCCGAAACGTTTCGGATCAACACTCAGGACATCCCGATGACAGGAGATGTCCGATGCAAGATGCCATTTTTCGACTTGAAAGCAATACGGTTGACGTGGTGCTAAAAGCCCACCCGTTCGCCGAAATTCTCTACTGGGGGCCGCACCTTCAGCACTTCTCGCCGCAGGATGTGCTGAGTATTGCGCGCCCGGTTGCTAACGGCAGGCTGGACGTCGACTCCCCCGTCACGCTGATGGCAGAGCTGGGGCACGGCCTGTTTGGTTCGCCCGGCATCGATGGGCATCGTCAGGGGCTGGACGGATCGCCTGTCTTCACCACCACAGGCGTACAACAGCAGGGGCAAACCCTGACGGTAACGGCGGAAGATAAACAGGCGGGCCTGCGCCTGACCAGTGAATTAACGCTGGATGCCAGCGGCGTACTGGTGGTGCGCCATGGGTTAACCAACCTGAAAACGCTGGCGTGGCAGGTGGATCGCTTTGCCGTGACGCTCCCGATTGCCGAGCGCGCGCAGGAGGTGATGGCCTTCCACGGACGCTGGATCAGGGAGTTTCAGCCGCACCGCGTGATGCTTGAACATGACAGCTTTGTGATTGAAAACCGCCGGGGTAAAACCTCCCACGAACATTTCCCGGCGCTGATCGCCGGTACGCCATCGTTCAGCGAAATGCAGGGCGACGTCTGGGGCGTGCATCTGGGCTGGAGCGGCAACCACCGCCTGCGCGCGGAAGCGAAAACCGATGGCCGCCGCTATATGCAGGCCGAAGCGCTCTACCTGCCGGGTGAAATGGCGATTGAAGAGGGGGAAACGCTCTGGACGCCGCGCCTGTATGCCAGCCACTCCCCGCACGGGCTGAACGGCATGAGCCAGCAGTTCCACCGTTATCTGCGCGACAACGTTATCCGCTTCCCGGAAGATAAACCGCGCCCGGTGCACCTCAACACCTGGGAGGGGATCTACTTCAACCACGATCCGGACTACATCATGCGCATGGCCGACGAGGCCGCAGAGCTGGGCGTGGAGCGCTTTATTATCGACGACGGCTGGTTCAAAGGCCGCAACGATGACCACGCGGCGCTGGGCGACTGGTATCTGGACGAGAAAAAATACCCGAACGGCCTTAAGCCGGTGATCGATCACGTTAAACAGCTTGGCATGGAGTTTGGTATTTGGGTTGAGCCGGAGATGATTAACCCGGATTCCGATCTGTACCGCGCGCACCCTGACTGGGTGCTGGCGCTGCCGGGCTACGCCCAGGCGACCGGGCGACATCAGCTGGTGCTCAATCTTAATATTCCGCAGGCCTTTGATTATCTGGTCGAGCGCATGAGCTGGCTGCTGGGCGAGCATGCGGTCGACTACGTGAAGTGGGACATGAACCGCGAGCTGGTGCAGCCAGGGCACAAGGGCAAAGCCGCCGCCGATGCCCAGACCCGCCAGTTTTATCGCCTGCTGGACGTGCTGGGCGAGCGTTTCCCGCACATTGAGTTTGAATCCTGCTCGTCGGGTGGCGGGCGAATCGATTATGAAGTGCTGACCCGCTGCCACCGCTTCTGGGCGTCCGACAATAACGACGCGCTGGAGCGCAACACTATCCAGCGCGGCATGAGCTACTTCTTCCCACCGGAGGTGATGGGGGCGCATATCGGTCATCATAAATGTCACGCCACCTTCCGCCAGCACAGCATTCAGTTCCGCGGGCTGACGGCGCTGTTTGGTCACATGGGGCTGGAGCTGGATCCGCTCACCGTCGATGCGCAGGAGCGTGAAGGCTATCGCCATTACGCCGCGCTGTATAAGCGGTGGCGCGAGGTCATTCATCGCGGCACCCAGTGGCGTGTGGATATGCCGGACGCCACCACTTTGGCGCAGGGTATTGTGAGCGAAGACAAGACGCAGGGGCTGTTTTTGGTCAGCCAGCTCGCGATGCCGGATTACACCCTGATGATGCCGCTGCGCATGCCGGGGTTAGACGCCAGCGCGCAGTACCGCATCACGCTGCTCGATCATCCGAACATTCAGATTACGGGCGAGGGCGGGCACACCATGCGCAAGCTGCCAGCATGGATGGAAACGCCGCAAACTGTGAGCGGTGAGTGGCTGATGCAGGCGGGCATAGCGCTGCCGATTCTGGATCCGGAAACCGCCATTCTGATTGGTGTGAAACGCGTGTAAGGGTGACGGGCCGGGCAACCGGCCCTCCGTTGAGGATAAAAATAATGAACACAACAACCTGTACCCACAAAGACAACCCTAACTTCTGGATCTTCGGGCTGTTCTTCTTTCTCTACTTCTTCATCATGGCCACCTGCTTTCCGTTCCTGCCGATCTGGCTGTCGGACATCATTGGCCTGAACAAAACCCATACCGGGATTGTTTTCTCCTGCATCTCGCTGTCGGCCATTGCCTTCCAGCCGGTGCTGGGGGTCATTTCGGACAAGCTGGGGCTGAAAAAACACCTGCTGTGGATCATTTCGGTGCTGCTGTTCCTGTTCGCGCCGTTCTTCCTGTACGTCTTCGCCCCGCTGCTGAAAACCAATATCTGGCTGGGGGCGCTGAGCGGTGGGTTGTATATCGGCTTTGTCTTCTCAGCGGGTTCGGGGGCGATTGAGGCCTACATTGAACGCGTGAGCCGCAACAGCTTTTTTGAGTACGGCAAGGCGCGCATGTTCGGCTGTCTCGGCTGGGGGCTGTGCGCCTCAACGGGCGGCATCCTGTTCGGCATCGATCCGTCGTATGTTTTCTGGATGGGGTCGGCGGCGGCGCTGTTGCTGATGCTGCTGCTGATGGTCGCGAAACCGAAGCCCAACCAGACGGCGCAGGTCATGAACGCCCTGGGCGCGAACCAGCGGCAGATCACTGCTAAAACCGTGTTCAACCTGTTCCGCCAGCGCAGAATGTGGATGTTCATCCTGTACGTGATTGGCGTGGCCTGCGTATATGACGTCTTCGACCAGCAGTTTGCTACCTTCTTCAAAACCTTCTTCGCCACGCCGCAGGAGGGGACCCGCGCCTTTGGTTTCGCCACCACAGCGGGGGAAATCTGTAACGCGATCATCATGTTCTGCTCGCCGTGGATCATTAACCGCATCGGTGCGAAAAACACGCTGCTGATTGCCGGGGTGATCATGGCGACGCGCATTATCGGATCGTCGTTTGCCACAACCGCCGTGGAGGTGATTGCCCTGAAGATGCTGCACGCGCTGGAAGTCCCGTTCCTGCTGGTGGGGGCATTCAAGTACATCACCGGGGTGTTTGATACGCGCCTGTCGGCCACCATCTACCTGATTGGCTTCCAGTTTGCCAAACAGTCGGCGGCGATCTTCCTCTCCGCCTTTGCCGGAAATATGTATGACCGGGTCGGCTTCCAGGAGACGTACCTGATGCTGGGCTGCTTCGTGCTGGCGATTACGGTGGTGTCGGCATTTACGTTGAGTGGCAGGCGGGAGATTGCTGCTACCGCAGGGGCAGCAGCGTTAACACATCAGTCCAGGTAAAACACCTCGTTCAGCTCCGCACTCACCGGGCTGTTGTCCGGGTTAGACGGCATAACGTCAGCCATATGTTTCCACCAGCGCTGGCAGACGTCGGTGTTTGCCACCGCGTTCCAGCGCTCCTCCGATTCAATCTCCACTGTCGCAAACAGCAGGTTGCGGGCTTTGTCGAGGTAAATGGCGTAGTGGTGCGCGCCGTGGGCTTTCAGTACCGCTTCCAGCTCAGGCCAGATCGGGTTGTGGCGGCGCGCATACTCCTCGTGCGCATCCGGGTTTACCTGCATCACAAACGCTTTGCGGATCATAATGCCTCCAGGTACAGCTCGCGGACCTCATCGCGGCTGGCGGTGCGCGGGTTGCACGGCGCGCACGGGTCAGCGAGGGCTTTATCCAGCCAGCCTTCAATATCGGCTTTGGTGACGCCAAGCTGGCTAAATCCGGACGGAATGCCGACGCGGGCGCTTAGATCGCGAATCGCCTGAATGGCGGACATGCTGGCCGCTTCATCGCTCATGCCGCGCGTGTCAACGCCCATCGCCTGTGCCACACGGGCGAATCGGGCGACCGCGTTCGGGCGGTTAAAGTTTTCGATGATCGGCAGCAGGATGGCGTTGCACACGCCGTGCGGCAGGTTGTGCGTCGCGCCCGGCTGGTGCGCCAGAGCATGCACCAGCCCCAGCCCGGCGCTGTTAAACGCCATGCCCGCCAGATACTGCCCAAAGGCCATCTGCTCGCGCGCTTCCAGGTTGTGACCGTCGTCGACCGCTTTCGGCAGCCAGAGGTTGATCAGACGAATGGCTTCCAGCGCGTTGGCATCGGTCAGCGGGTGTGCGCCCACGGAGACGTAAGCTTCAATGGCGTGGGTTAGCGCGTCCATGCCGGTTGCGGCGGTTACGGAGGCCGGAATATCGAGCATCACGCTGGCATCGTCCACGGCGATATCGGGGATGATGTTCGGATCGATGATCACCTCTTTCACCTGCCGCGCGGCGTCGATGATCACCGCGTTGCTGGTCATCTCCGCTGCCGTGCCTGCGGTGGTGTTGATCGCCACCAGCGGCACGCCCGCGTTTTTCACCTTGCCGACGCCGGAATAATCGGTTGACGGACCGGGGTTGGCGGTGAGGATTTTGATTGCCTTGGCGGTATCAATCGGGCTGCCGCCGCCGAAGGCAATCACGTAATCACACTCCGCGTCCTGATATGCCGCATAGCCTTTTTGCACCAGCGCTTCCGTCGGATTCGGGAATACTTCATCGAACAGGTGATACGACATCTGATGGGCGTCGAGCGCGGAAAACAAACTGTCGAGCAGGCCCAGCTTCACCAACTGACCGTCGGTGACAACCAGTGCCTTTCCCCACTGCTTGCTCGCCACCAGGTTGACCATATCGCCGATTGCGCCCGCGCCGTGCAGGCTGATTTTGGGGAGTGCCAACATAAAGCTCATGATAATTCTCCTTAATATGCTTTTGAGGTAATCCGTTCCCCTCACCCTAACCCTCTCCCCGGAGGGGAGAGGGGACTGCTCGGTGCGGCTTTTCACCCTCTCCCCTCAGGGGAGAGGGCAGGGGTGAGGGGCAATTTAATTCCGTCTTCGCTGCATCATCCGGCGGGTAATAATCGGCAGCGAAATCACCACGATCAGCATCGCGCCGATAATCACCGACATCACAATGCCGGGCACGTTGAGCAGGCTCAGGCCGAAGGTCACCAGCCCCATCAGGAAGGCGGCGATAATCACGCCCACCATGCTGCCGGACCCACCGAGAATATTGACGCCGCCGAGCACCGCCATCGTCACCACCGCCAGCTCCCAGCCCATCGCGATGGTCGGGCGGGTGCTGCCCAGACGCGAGGTAAGCAGCACCGATGCCAGGCCGGACATCAGCCCCACCAGCGCGAAGAGGATCAGGTTGTGGCGCTTCACGTTGATGCCGGAGTACCACGCGCCGGTCGGGTTGTTGCCGATGGCGTAGGTGCGGCGGCCAAAGTTGGTGCGGTGCAGCACAAAGGTAAACAGCGCGGCCAGCACGATAAACAGCGCAAACTCAAACGACAGCGCGCCCCAGACGTAGCCCTGGCCGAACCAGGCGAAGCTCTCAGGGTAGCTGTTCAGCGCCTGGTCCCCGAGCAGAATGTAGGTGATCCCGCGGTACAGGCTCATGGTGCCGATGGTGATGACGATGGACGACAGGTTAAAGCGCGTCACCAGAATGCCGTTGAACAGCCCGCACAACAGCCCGACGCCTAATCCGACGCAGACCAGCAGCGGCGTTTCGACGCCCGCCGCCGCGCAAAAGCCCATCACCGTGGAGCTGAGCGCGATGGTGGAGGCTACCGACAGGTCAATTTCCCTGGCGATAATCAGCATCGCCATCGGCAACACGATGATCGCCTTTTCGGTGAAGTTGAACGTCGCGTCGGAGAGGTTCCAGATATTGAGGAAGTAGGGTGAGGCGAGCGCGTTCACCACAAACACCGCCAGCGTCACCGCCAGCAGGAACCCCTCCCAGCACAGCAGACGCTGGAAGATGCCCGGCGCAGAAGTGGGTTTGATTGCTTCAGATGCCATCATTTTGCTCATGATTTCACCGCCAGTTTCTGACGTGCCAGCGCCGCATCGCGCAGTATCAATCGGCCTTTACGTTTATTGCCGCGCTCGTTCAGCAGCACCGCTATCACAATTACCGTGCCGGAAATCGCCATCTGCCAGAACGGGGAGACGCCGATCACCGGCAGGGCGTTGTTAATCACCCCGAGGAACAGTGCGCCAAACAGACAGCCGAGCACGCGCCCGGTGCCGCCCATGGTGCTGATCCCCCCAATCACACAGGCTGCCACCACCTGCAATTCAAAACCGTTAGCGACGTCAACATACGCAACGGCAAAGCGCGATATCCACAGGTAGCCGCAGAACCCGGCCAGCAGACCGGAAAGGCAGAAACTAATGAACTGCATTTTTCCGGCGTTGATCCCGGTGTAGTACGCTGCCGTGGCATTACCGCCTGCGGTGTAGAGCGCTCGTCCGGTGCGGCTGTAGCGCAGGAAGTAGCCCACCAGCAGCAGCGCGGCGATGGCGCACCAGCTCAGCACCGGCAAGCCCAGCACTGACGCACGTGGCAGGCCGAGGAAATCTGTACCCATCTGGTTTGAGTTCACCCAGCCGCCGCCGGAGAGCAAAAAGATCATTCCGCGGTAGATGCTCATGGTGCCGAGCGTTACCACAATCGCCGGAATGCCCAGCTTCCACACCAGCAGGCCGTTTATCGCGCCCATCAGCAGCCCAAGCACGCTGGCAAGGATCAGCAGCGCCCAGACGGGCACGTCCGGATAATGGAAATTAATCAGGGCGACAATCATCCCGGTCAGGGCCAGATTGGCCGCCATCGACAGGTCGATGCCTTTCGTGAGCAGCACCATCATCTGCCCGAGCGCGAGGACGATCAGAATGGCGGTGTCGTTAAACATCTCCACCAGGTTGCCCGGCGCGATAAACGATGGCACGCGGCTGCCAATGGCGACGATCATCAGGATAATCACCGCGCCCAGCAGGGCTTCGCGGTGTTTTAAGAGTGAGCTAAGCATTATGCCGCCTCCTGTTTTGCACCGCTGGCGGCGCTGACGATGGTTTCCGCCGTCGCGTCTCCCGCCCGGTACTCGGCCACCATCAGCCCCTCGTGCATGACGATAATGCGATCCGCCATGCCCATCACTTCCGGCAGTTCGGACGAGACCATAATTACCGCCAGCCCCTGACTGACCAGCTCGGACATAAACTGATGCACGGCTGCTTTTGAGCCGATATCGATGCCTTTTGTCGGCTCATCGAGGATAATCACGTCAGGGTGCGTCGCCAGCCATTTGCCGATCACGACCTTTTGCTGGTTGCCGCCAGAGAGGGTCTCCACCGCCTGCTTCCAGCTGAAGGCTTTCACTTGCAGGCGTTTGGCGTATTCGTCCGCCAGCTTCCATTCACGGTCGTCATGCAGCACACCGTTCGGATTGAGCTTGCTGAGCTGAGGCAGGCTGATGTTCTGGGCAATCGGCAGGGCGATAATCGCCCCCTGTTTCTGTCTTTCTTCCGGCACGCAGACGATACCGGCTTTGATCGCATCCGCAGGCTGGCGAAAGCGCCGGGGCTGTCCGTTGAGGATAATTTCCCCGGACGATGGCCGCGTGACGCCGGAAAGCGCCTGCATCAGCTCGGTACGCCCGGCCCCCACCAGCCCGTAAAAGCCGAGGATTTCCCCTTTACGCAGGGAGAACGAGATATGCGCAAACTCGGTCGGATGGCAGAGGTTTTTCACCTCCAGCACCGTCTCGCCTTTTTCGCAGTCGATTTTAGGGAAAGTTTGCGTAATGGCGCGCCCGACCATCATCGACACCATCCGCTCCTCGGTGATCTCATTTATTGCACCTGCGCCGACGAACGCGCCGTCGCGCAAAATGGTGTAATGGTCCGCCAGCTCAAAAATCTCGTCGAACTTGTGGGAGATAAACAGGATGGCTTTGCCCTCCTGCTTTAAGCGCTCCACAATCTGGTAAAACTCGAGGATTTCATGCTGCGACAGCGCCGCCGTCGGTTCATCGAGGATCACCACCTGCGCCTCAAACGACAGCGCGCGGGCAATCGCCACCATGTGACGCTGGGCGATGCTCAGGGTTTTCAGCGTCGCGCGCGGGTCGATTTGCACTTCCAGCCGCGTGAGGATCGCCTGCGCCCGGCGGTGCATTTCCGGCCAGTCGAGCTTTTTCAGGAAGCCTTTGTGAAGGTACTGACCGACAAAAATATTCTCGGTGACCGAGAGTTCATCAAACAGCACGGTTTCCTGGTGAATGGCGGTGATGCCCATTTTATGCGCCGACTCCGGCGTCGGGAGATGAACGGGGATCGCTTTATAGAGAATTTCGCCCTCGTCGGGCTGGTAAATGCCGGTCATCACTTTGACCAGCGTCGACTTGCCCGCGCCGTTTTCGCCGATAAGCGCCGTCACTTTGCCGGGCCACAGCGCAAGCTGCACGTTCTCAAGGGCACGCACGCCGGGGAACACCTTGGTGATGCCAGAAAGCTGTAGCAATGGGGTCATGATAGTTCTCCTGGACAGAGGAATTTGTAGGGCGGGTAAGCGGCAGCGCCACCCGCCTTTTGCCGGATGGCGCTACGCTTATCCGGCCTACAAATTGCATCAAAAGATTTTCGAGAACTTATCAATATTGCTGGCATCGTAGACGAACGGCTCGGCCATCGCGCCGTTGCCGTCAGCATCCAGCTTCACTTTGCCCAGTCTGCCCATGCTGGCCTCACCTTTCGTGGCCGTGCCTTTCACCAGGTCATCCGCCAGGTAGGTTGCCGCATAGCCGAGGTCAATCGGGTTCCAGATGGCAAAGCTCTTGCTCGCGCCGGACTTCACCGCGCCCGCCATCTCGGACGGCAGGCCTAAACCGGTGACGTACACTTTGCCAATCTTGCCCTGGTCCTTCACCGCCTGCGCAGCGGCCACGATGCCCACGGACGATGGCGAAACAATCACTTTCAGTTCGGGGTAGGTTTTCAGCAAGCCGACCGCTTCGCGGTAGCTTTTGTCAGAGAGATCGTCTCCGTAGGCCACGGTCACCAGATTGACGGACGGGTACTTCGGCAGCACCTTTTTCATCTCCGCAATCCAGGTATTCTGGTTGGTGGAGGTTGGCGTGGCGCTCAGCACCGCCACGTCGCCCTTCTCCACGTTCAGCGCTTTCAGCGCGTCGGCGGCGAGCTTCACGTTGGTTTCGCCAATCAGGGCATTATTGGACGGGTTGAGGTGGATCTGGCGTCCGGCTTTCGCCACCCCGGAGTCCCACGACACAACCTTAATGCCGCGCTGCATCGCTTTTTTCAGCACCGGCACGACGGCGTCCGGATCGTTCGCGGAAATCGCGATCGCATCCACGCCCTGGGCGATCAACCCGTTCAGCACCTCGATCTGCGCTTCCGCCGTGGTGGTAGTCGGGCCGGTATAAATCACTTTTACATCGCCTAACTCTTTGGCCGCCTCCTGCGCGCCGACGTTCGCTGCCTCGAAGAATCCATTTCCTAAGGACTTCGCCACCAGGGCGATTTTCACTTCTGCTAAAGCGGAACCGGACAACGCCAGAGCGGCAACGGTGAGGATCAAGCTTGCTTTTATTTTCATTGCTTTTACTCCACTGACTTGAGTTAGTTGTAGGGATTGCAGGTGGTTTTCGCCCCGTCTCAATGAGCGGGGCGCGATGTTGTTATTGGTACAGATCTAACGCCGACTGCATGGGGGTGACGCCAAAGCGTTTGCCCAGGGCGATCAGCTCTTCCCGGGTGATGGTCTGCTTCATGCCGCCCATGGAATAGACCTTCACCAGCACTTCCGCGGATTTCTCGGCGGTGTCGATCAGGCCGAAGGTTTCATCCAGCGTCGGGCCGCTGCCGAAGACGCCGTGGAACGGCCACAGCACCAGTGAGTGCTTCTGCATGTCCGTTGCGGTTGCCTGACCGATTTCGTCGGTGCCCGGCACCATCCACGGCAGAATGCCGACGCCGTCCGGGAACACCACCAGACACTCGGTACTGCCTTCCCACAGTTTGCGGGTGAAGAAATCAGAATTATTTTCCAGCACGTAGGTCAGGGCGATCAGGTTGGTGGCGTGGCAGTGCATGATCACGCGGTCCTTGCCATTGGTCGCCTTGATGCGCTCGCAGTGGGAGAGGAAGTGCGCCGGCAGTTCAGAGGTAGGCACCGCGTCGTCCGTTAGCCCCCACAGAATGTGGTAGCCCGCGCCGTCGCTGTCCACTTTCACCACGCCAAGGTTGGCCTGCGGGTCGAGCTGGACGTTGCGGAAGAACTTCCCGGAACCGGTGACGATAAACGGCGTGTTGGCGAGCAGCGGCATCGGCTGGCTCAGGGCGATATAGCGCGGCTTCTGGTGGAAATCGGCGGCAAATGGCTCGATATCCGCGTCGTCCAGGCGTAGCGTCAGGTTGCCGCCGTTGCGCTCATCCCAGCCTTTGAGCCAGGCGTCAGAGGTGGCTTTGATCATGCCCTGGACGAACCAGGAGGTGGTGATGGTCTGCATAGTTTTCATTTCCAGTTATCGCGGTGAGGTTGAACCCCTCACCCTAACCCTCTCCCCAAAGGGGAGAGGGGATGGTTTGCTCCCTCTCCCCTTTGGGGAGAGGGCAGGGGTGAGGGGGCAGTTACCCGCGCTGACTCAACACGTCTTCCTCATATGCCCGCACGTTGTCCAGCCACTGGCTGCCCGCAGGCGCATCGTGACGCTGGCAGTACATCTCCCACACCGCCTGCCACGGCAGGGATTTCTGCTCTTCCAGCAGCGCCAGGCGCGCGGTGTAGTCGCCGTTTTCTTCCAGCTGTTTCAGGGCGGCGACAGGCTCCAGCAGCGCGCGCAGCAGGGCTTTCTTCATGTTGCGGGTGCCGATAACCCACGCCGCGATGCGGTTGATGGAGGCGTCGAAGAAGTCGAGGCCAATGTGTACACGGTCAAAGAGGTCGTGGCGGATGATTTCGCTGGCAATGGCCTGGGTTTCGTCATCCAGCAGCACCACGTGGTCGCTGTCCCAGCGAACCGGGCGGCTGACGTGCAGCAGCAGACGCGGCACGTAGAGCATGGCGGCGGAGATTTTGTCGGAGATCACCTCGGTTGGGTGGAAGTGGCCGGCATCCATGCACAGCGCGGTCTGGCGGCTGGTGGCGTAACCCATGTAGAACTCGTTTGAGCCCACGGTGTAGCTCTCTGCGCCAATGCCGAACAGCTTGCTCTCGACGGCGTCGATGTGGTGCGCCGGGTCCAGTTTTTCGCTGATAGCTTCATCCAGCGCGGCCAGCAGACGCTGACGCGGGGCCAGTCGGTCTACGGTGATGTCCTTCATGCCGTCCGGGATCCAGATATTCATTACCGATGGCGTGCCAAGCTGCTCGCCGAAATACGCCGAGACGCGGCGGCTGGCTTTGACATGGTCGATCCAGAACTGGCGGATTTCGTCGTTGGCGTGCGCAAGGGTAAACCCGTCCGCGCTCAGCGGGTGCGAGAAGCAGGACGGGTTAAAATCGAGACCCAACCGGTTGGCCTTCGCCCACTCCACCCAGTTCTTAAAGTGTTCCGGTTTGATTTCGTTACGCGCGACCGGCTCGTCGGATTCGAGATAAATGGCGTGCAGGTTCAGGCGCTTTGGCCCGGGGATCAGGCTCAGCGCCAGCTCCAGATCCGCACGCAGTTCGGTGGCGTTGCGCGCTTTGCCCGGGTAGTTACCCGTGGCCTGAATACCCCCCGTCAGGGAACCGCCCGGGTTCTCGAAACCGGCGACGTCATCGCCCTGCCAGCAGTGCATGGAGACCGGCAGACGGTCGAGCTGGCGCAGCGCCTCTTCGACATCCACGCCGACGGCGGCGAAACGCTGTTTAGCCAGGTCCCAGGCTTGTTCAAGTTGAGTGGTCATGCGCAAAGCTCCTTAGTCAGTCGTTTTTGCTGAAACTGCGCCCGGTAGCGGGCAATTTCATGGCAGGGATGGGGGGTGAAGGTGGTCAGGCTGTTATTCGCCGTCACCACCGAACGGAAATCGTCGACGTTTGAAAGTTCGTCCAGGGTCATCAGCTGAATGCCGATATTGCCGAGCGTGGAGGCTTCAATCGGACCTGCCACCACGGTAATGCCGCAGGCATCCGCGCAGAGCTGGTTCAGCAGCTGGTTCTGGCAGCCACCGCCCACGATATGCAGTTGTGTGAACGGTTTGCCGCGAAGGTCAGCCAGCTCGCTCAGGATGTCGGCATACAGCAGAGCGAGGCTGTCAAAAATGCAGCGTGCCAGCTCGGCGGGGCGGGAAGGTACCGGCTGCCCCGCTTCAAAACAGGCGGCCTGGATTTCGGCGCTCATGTGCACCGGGTTGATAAAGCGATCGTCGTTCGGGTTGATCAGGAAGGTGCAGGCCTTCAGCGTTTCGGTTTCCGCGATAAGCGCGGGCAGGTCGGTGATGGCCTGCTCTTTCAGCACCCGCTGGAGCAGCCACAGCCCCATGATGTTCTTCAGCACCCGGTAGCGGCCTTCGGCACCGCCTTCGTTGGTGATGTTCGCCGCCATCGCGGCATCGCTGGTGTACGGGGTTTTGCTCTCGAAGCCCATCAGCGACCAGGTGCCGGAAGAGAGATAGGCCGCATCTTT
>NZ_JABMCU010000067.1:0-20962 GCF_013179605.1 Enterobacter sp. CM29
TTTTGTGATTTAAATCACTCTTCACTCTCTTCTTCCAGCTCATCCCACATGGCAGCGATAGCGTCACGCGTCAGCGGAGCCAGCGTTCTCCAGAACGGGGAGGTGGCGTGGGCTTCAACTTTACCCAGGAAGGTTCCGACCCACGGCAGCAGATACGTTTCGAACAGGGTTTCAATCGCCTCATTCTCATCATCACCTGCTTTATCTTCAATCCATGAGGCCGCCAGCAACAGGGTACCGATATGATCGGCAGGCATATCCGTCAGCGGCATGCCGCGTTCTGAAAGAAACGCCCGAACTTCCGCTTCGGTCGCACCTTCCTGCCAGGCAGAACGATACGGCGACACGCGACACTCTTCCCCCACGAACAGCGCGTTGTAATCCGTTGAAATCTGCTGCATATCGCAACTTTTTTGCAAGCGTTCCAGCAACTCATCCTGTTCCAGCGGCCAGCTCTGCGCCAGTTTACCTTCACGAATCAGGGTAAACAGCGGAACCAGCAGCGGATCCTGCGGCTGGCGGTAATATAAGGTGCCCAGCACGCGGCAAAGGATGGAAAACTCATTCATGTTTTTATTCCGTTATTAATTAAAGATCGGCAAATTCGTCAATCGGCGCCATGCCGCGCGACTCAAGGAAGTCGAGCATACGACGCGGCGTGACGTTCAGGATCTGTTCTTCCGGGAAATTCACGTCCCGCAATATTTTCAGGCACTCGCTGAAATCACCCAGCGTGAAGGCCGTGTGTGAATCAGAGCCCAGCGCCACCATTCCGCCCGCGTCACGCACGGCCGCCGCAACGTCGCGACAGTTGGCCTCACTGCCCTTACGCGAATGCACGAACGAGGAGTTGTTGATCTCCAGCGCCACGCGGTGCTTCGCTGCGGCCAGTGCCACGGCCTGAATATCGATCGGGTATTTCGGATTTCCCGGGTGGCTGATAATGTGCACATTGCCGCTGGCAATGGTGGCAATCATCGCCGCAGTGTTGGTCTCTTTATCCTGGGGCGCAAAGACCGGCTCGTGGAAGCCGGCGAGGATCAGATCTAACGAGGTCAGCATCGGGCCGGTGCAGTCAATTTCCCCGTCGGTATTTTTGATGTTCGCTTCGATGCCGCGCAGTATCCCGATACCGTCAACCAGACGTGGCCAAATACGCATATTCACAAAATGCCAGTAGTGCGGCGCATCCGCCATATCCGGACCGTGATCGGTTATCGCAAACAGTTTGATGCCTTTCAGCTTCGCCTGAGCGATATAATCATGGAGGTTACTGTAAGCGTGGGTACTGGCGACGGTGTGCATATGCAGGTCAACGGGATACATCTTTCTCTCCTCTGCGGTTTTTCCAAAGGATAGCAGTTATCAGCGGCGAATATTAGCAAAAACCCGGCGAACGCCGGGTTTCTCTCAGTAGCCTCGCTGTCTGTCTACCTGTCCGGTCACCGCATTGCCCTTCTCTATTTCGCTGATGGTATGCGAGATATACGCCACGGCCTCCGCCGGTCGCGTCACGGCCGCAATATGGGGCGTCATCGCCACGCGCGGATGTGCCCAGAGCGGGCTGTCTGTCGGCAGCGGTTCGCGGCTATACACATCCAGCATTGCGCCTTTCAGTTTACCGCTATCCAGCGCTTTCAGCAGATCGTCTTCCACAACGTGTACCCCGCGCGCCAGGTTCATTAAGTAGCTATCTTCTGCCAACTGGTTGAGGAGCGTGCCATTGATAATGCCGACCGTTTCCGCCGTATTCGGCAGCAGGTTAATGAGAACGCGTGTCCCTTTCAGGAACGCCGGGAGTTCGTCCAATCCGGCAAAGCTCTCGACGCCCGGATAATCCTTACGGCTCCGGCTCCAGCAGCGCAGTGGGAAGCCCCACGGGGCGAGCGCTTCGGCGACTTTCGAACCCAGCACACCCGCCCCGAGGATGCCGATGGTGAAATCTTCACGCTGATAATCCGGGAGAGGTTCCCAGTGGGATTGCTGTTTAAACGCCTGATAATCGTCGAAGCGGCGGAACCAGTGCAGCACCTGGCTTACGGCGTATTCCTGCATCTGCTCCCCCATACCGGTATCTTCCAGACGAAACAGGGGAATATCTTCCGGCAGCATTTCAGGGTGTGCCTTCAGCTTACTGAGAATGGAATCCACCCCCGCACCAAGAGCAAACACCGCCTTCAAACGGCGTCCCTGTAGCATTTCGACCGGGGGATGCCAGACCAGCGCGTAGTCGGCATGTTCATTATCGCCCTGTTTCCATTCGCGAACGCGTGCGCCAGGCAGTGCCGCCGTGAGCGCCTTAATCCAGTAAGCCGTATCAAAAGTGGGGTGATAGAAGATAATATCCATAGTCATTGCCTTTTAGTGCGCTGTTTTATTTTCATTTTCAACTGGCTTGTCAGCATAACAAATTTATCGCTAAACCGCGTTGCTGATAAAAGAGGCGCTTTTCGCACATTTCGAAATCAGGTTGCCTGAAGTTTGTCTAAACACGCTAAATTACTGAAAAAGTGGGTTGACGGCAGTACGGCTTTTCCTTACATTAGCGCCCGTCCCGACAACAACGGGATGACAATATGGTGAGGTGTCCGAGTGGCTGAAGGAGCACGCCTGGAAAGTGTGTATACGGCAACGTATCGGGGGTTCGAATCCCCCCCTCACCGCCATATTCAAGACGAGAGCTCGTACGAAAGTACGGGCTTTTTTCTTATATATTCTCCGCGAGGCGGGGGATGAGAACCCCCGACCGGGGTTCGACAACTGGCGCAGCCAGTTGGACAGACTGTGAGCGTAGCGAACAGGCTGCCCGCAGGGCGAGCGAAGCGAGTCAATCCCCCCCTCACCGCCATATTTGAAGAAGA
Source organism: Enterobacter sp. CM29 (assembly GCF_013179605.1). Classification (NCBI taxonomy): domain Bacteria; kingdom Pseudomonadati; phylum Pseudomonadota; class Gammaproteobacteria; order Enterobacterales; family Enterobacteriaceae; genus Enterobacter; species Enterobacter sp. CM29. The sequence continues at coordinate 2,862 of NZ_JABMCU010000067.1, forward strand.
GCTCGCATGAAAATGCGGGCTTTTTTCTTTTATATTCTATTCGCTCCCTGCGCTCTTTATGTCGGGTGGCGCTACGCTTACCCGACCTACGAAAAGCTAGTCCTCAACCATCTTTGCATACTCTTCGGTCAGAAAATCCACCAGCGTCCTGACCGACGGCAGTAAACCGCGCCGGGAAGGATACACCGCATGGATCACTTCCCTTCTGGGTTCCCAGGCATTCAGCACCCGAACAAGCTCACCTGAAGCCAGCTGATCCTTCACCATCAAAATGGGCAACTGTACCACGCCCACGCCCGCCATCGCTGCCTCCCGCAGCGCCAGCATATCGGTAGTCACCAGGCGCGGCGTGAAGTGAATGTCTGCTTTCGCCCCCTCCGGCCCGCTCAGCTCCCATTTATGCAGGTGTTTACCAGCGCCCATACTTAAACCCGGCCATTCGCTGAGTTCAGAGGGCATCGCCGGGTTGCCCATCCGTTCAATCAGTGTCGGCCCGGCAACCAGGCAGTGTCCCCTGTCCGCCAGCACCCTTAATACCAAATCGCTGTCATCAAACGGGCGCGGACGAACGCGGATCGCCACATCCACCCCCTCCCCCACCAGATCGACCCGGCGGTTGGTGGCTTCAAGCTGGAGGTTAATTCCCGGATAGCGCGCCATAAACCTCGCCAGCATGGGCCCCACGTGAACGTGCAGTAGGGTTACGGGGCAAGTGATCCTGACCATACCGCGCGGCTCAGCCTGTAAAGCAGCCACCGCCTCCTCCGCAGCTTCAGCCTCCACCAGCATGGCTTTACAGTGCTGAAAGAACGTCTGCCCCACTTCAGTCACCGCAAACTGCCGCGTAGTACGTTGTATCAACCGAACACCCAGGCGTTCTTCCAGCTGCGCAATCCGACGGCTCAGTTTCGACTTTGGCTGATCGAGCGCCCGCCCCGCTGCCGCAAAGCCGCCATGCTCCACCACCTTCACAAACCATACGAAATCATTGAGATCCTGCATACGCCCCCATTGTTCCATTTAAGGAACAGTGAATGTCATTTTTGCTATCTACCGGGATATTAACCTTGAATATAAGCTAATTACATCAACAGGACATCAGGAGTTAATCATGAAAAACGTAACAGGCGTGTATACCGCACCTCGTCCGCACTGGGTCGGTGATGGTTTTCCGGTTCGTTCGATGTTTTCTTACCAGACGCACGGCGAACCGCTGAGCCCGTTCCTGCTGCTTGACTACGCCGGACCACATACCTTCCCGGCGGATGGCGCAAAACGCGGCGTGGGCGAGCATCCTCATCGCGGTTTTGAAACGGTGACCATCGTCTACTCAGGCGAAGTTGAGCACCGTGATTCCACCGGCAGAGGCGGCGTTATTGGTCCAGGCGATGTGCAGTGGATGACGGCAGGCGCAGGCATTTTGCACGAGGAGTTCCACTCCAGCGCGTTCTCGCAGAAAGGCGGTGAACTGAAAATGATGCAGCTGTGGGTCAACCTGCCCGCCAAAGACAAAATGGCGACACCTGGCTACCAGAGCATCACTCAGGCGGATATCCCGGTGGTCACCCTGCCGGATAACAGCGGAACAATGCGCGTGATTGCTGGCCGCTTTGGAGAGGTAACCGGCCCGGCGCATACCTTCTCACCGCTTAACGTATGGGATCTCGCGCTGCACCAGGGCAGCCACCTGACGCTCAATCAGCCCGAAGGCTGGAGCACGGTGCTGGTTGTTGTTGAGGGCAGCGTGACAGTGAACGGCACCACGCCTGCGGGTGAGGCGCAGCTGGTCGTGCTGAGTCATAGCGGCGACAAGCTGCATCTCGAAGCCAGCAGCGATGCCAAAGTGTTGCTGATGGCCGGGGAGCCACTGAATGAACCCATCGTGGGCTATGGCCCGTTTGTGATGAACAGTAAAACCGAAATCGCCGAAGCTATTCGCGATTTCAACTCCGGCCGCTTTGGCCAAATCTAAACGTAATAAAGGAGCGCATTATGTCTACCCCTGCAAACTTCAACGGTGCACGTCCCGTTATTGACGTCAATGATGCCGTTATGCTGCTTATCGATCACCAGAGCGGATTGTTCCAGACTGTTGGAGACATGCCAATGCCTGAGCTGCGCGCTCGTGCAGCAGCGCTGGCAAAGATCGCCTCGCTGGCGAAGATCCCAGTGATCACCACGGCGTCGGTTCCACAGGGACCGAACGGCCCGCTTATCCCGGAGATCCACGCCAATGCGCCGCACGCACAGTATGTGGCACGCAAGGGTGAAATCAACGCCTGGGATAATCCGGAGTTCGTGGCGGCGGTGAAAGCCACCGGACGCAAAACGCTGATTATCGCGGGGACGATTACCAGCGTTTGCATGGCCTTCCCGTCCATCAGCGCGGTGGCGGACGGATATAAAGTGTATGCGGTGATTGATGCCTCCGGCACCTACAGCAAAATGGCGCAAGAGATCACCCTGGCGCGCGTGGTGCAGGCAGGCGTGGTACCGATGGACACAGCGGCAGTGGCCTCAGAGATCCAGCGCACGTGGAACCGTGAAGATGCGGGAGAATGGGCAGAGGTGTACACACACATCTTCCCTGCCTACCAGCTGCTGATCGAAAGTTACAGCAAAGCGCAGGACGTCGTGAAAAACAGCGAAGTGCTCGATTCGCAGCGTTGATCCTGCGCGGTGCGCCATAAGCTGATTAAGGCTTAACCGAACAGGCACGAATGCAGAAAATCTGCTTGACCGCTTTCGCGCAACTCCCTATAGTAGCGCCCCGTTGCCCCCCAAGCGGTCAGGCAGCAAAACAATATGGTGAGGTGTCCGAGTGGCTGAAGGAGCACGCCTGGAAAGTGTGTATACGGCAACGTATCGGGGGTTCGAATCCCCCCCTCACCGCCATATTTTAAGAAGAGCTCGCATGAAAATGCGGGCTTTTTTTTCGCATGTTGCACGTCTGCGGGGGGATGAGAACCCCCGACCGGGGTTCGACAACTGGCGCAGCCAGTTGGACAGACTGAGAGCGAAGCGAGTCAATCCCCGCCGGTGCGGGTGATACCGCCTCACCCATAAAAAAAGCCCGCGCATAAGCACGGGCCCGTTTTAAACTATTCCTCAGTTATTCAACTTCCCCGCCGGCTGCTTTCCTTCAGGAGAAGAAACCTGCCCCGGCAATCCCCCCTCTTCATCTCTGCGCTCCCCCAGCCAGTAATCCGCATTTTTAATCCCAAGCCGAACCGGATCAAACTGTGGATCAATTCCCTGCGCATTCTGGGTTTCATAATCCTTCAGGCTGGCAAAGGCTTTTTTATGCAAGAGGACAATGGCAATAATGTTGAGCCAGGCCATCAGCCCTACCCCGATATCCCCTAATCCCCATGCCAGATCCGCGGTGCGGATTGTGCCATATACCGTGGAAGCCATCAGACATAATTTAAGCAGGAATGTCAGCCACGGACGGTGAATTTTACGGTTGATGTAGGCGATATTGGTTTCAGCGATATAGTAATAGGCAATGATGGTGGTGAAGGCAAAGAAGAATAGCGCGATGGCGACAAAGTAATTACCAAAGCCCGGCATCATACTTTCCATCGCTGTCTGCACATAGCCAGGACCGGCCGCCACGCCTGCAATACCGGTATAAAGGGCTGCGCCGTCGACGCCCTGAACATTATAAAGCCCGGTGATCAACAGCATAAACCCGGTCGCGGAGCAGACAAACAGCGTGTCGATATATACGGAGAACGCCTGAACCAGCCCTTGTTTCACCGGATGACTTACGGCTGCTGCCGAGGATGCATGTGGCCCGGTACCCTGCGCCGCCTCGTTGGAATAGACGCCGCGTTTAACGCCCCACATGATAGCCTGGCCCAGAATAGCGCCAAATCCCGCTTCAAGGCCAAAAGCACTTTTCCAGATCAGCAGGATAACAGCAGGCAGTTTTTCAATATTGATCGCGATAATAACGCAGGCAACAATAATATAGCCGAGCGCCATAAACGGAACGACCATACTGCTAAAGCTGGCGATCCTTTTTACACCACCGAAAATAATGAAGCTTAACAGTACAGCCAGTATTGCCGCCGTAACGTTTGGGTTAAGACCGAAGGCAATATCCAGGCTGGCGGCAATTGAGTTTGCCTGTACGCCCGGAAGTAATAAACCGCAGGAGAAAATGGTCACAATAGCAAATAACCATGCGTACCACTTCACCCCCAACCCTTTTTCAATATAAAAGGCAGGTCCCCCACGATATTCGCCGTTAATTTTTTCTTTATAAACCTGACCTAACGTGGATTCAACAAAAGCAGAGCTGGCGCCTAAAAATGCCACTACCCACATCCAGAAAAGCGCACCGGGGCCACCAAAGGTAATGGCGGTCGCCACACCGGCGATATTCCCTGTCCCTACGCGACCCGCCAGCGTCATCGTCAACGCCTGAAACGATGATACGCCGGCATCGGTAGCCCCGCCCTGAAACATCAGGGTAATCATATGTTTTATATGACGTAATTGTAGAAAACGACTACGCAGTGAGAAATAGAGACCGACACCCAGACATAAAAATATTAACGCAGGGCTCCAGATAACACCGTTAATTGCACTAACCAGTTCGTTCATGTATGACCCTCAGCGTGATGTTCCAGAGGAAACGATCCCCTGGTGTGTTTCTTCTTAGAATTTAATTTGAACAAGTACGAAACATAGATAATTACCCAAAAGACACCAACTTAATTTTTACTGCTTAGTCATGTTCTGTGACAACATTCACGTTTAATTTTCACCTAACAATTAGCGCGATCATTATATTCACAGGTATTTTGTGGGTATTGTAAATACATATCACATTTTTGCGACCTGTATAAAAAGCGTTCGCAGCAAATTAACAGTAATATTATTATTACCGCAAAACGGTGCGTAAATGCCGTTGAATGCTATAGGAAATAAATATGATTTAAAAAAAGCCATGCGAACAGAGGGAATAAAAGAAGCTTCCCGGCATGACGCCGGGAAGAAATGACTTAAAATGTGAAATGATCTTAGTCGGAGTACACTTCCAGCGTTCGTTGACACAGCGCTGAGCGGACGCAGTCCTCTTTTGTGAAGCGGACCACCCCTATCATCTCATCTTCCTCAAAACGTGACATGGCATCGCTCAGGCCGGACTTCACGCCCGACGGCAGGTCACACTGGGTAATATCGCCGTTGACGATAACCGTCACGTTCTCCCCGAGGCGCGTTAAAAACATCTTCATTTGCGCAGCGGTCACGTTCTGAGCCTCGTCAAGAATAACGACCGCATTTTCAAATGTACGTCCGCGCATATAGGCGAACGGCGCGATTTCCACCTTGCCAATCTCTGGTCGCAGGCAGTACTGCATAAAGGAAGCGCCCAACCGCTTCACCAGCACGTCATAGACGGGCCTGAAGTACGGGGCAAACTTCTCAGAAATATCGCCGGGCAGGAAGCCCAGATCTTCATCCGCTTGCAGTACCGGACGGGTAACGATGATCCTTTCCACGTCCTTATGAATCAGCGCCTCCGCCGCTTTGGCGGCACTGATCCAGGTTTTCCCGCATCCGGCTTCCCCGGTTGCAAAGATGAGCTGTTTACTCTCGATAGCATTCAGGTAGTGCGCCTGAGCTTCATTCCGCGCCACTATTGGCGATGCATCGCGGCTGTCCCGCGCCATGCCAATGGATTCTACGCCGCTCATCTGCACAAGCGAGGTGACCGATTCTTCTTCACGCTGTTTATGGCTACGTGAATCCCGTCTCAGCACACGTTTTGCTTCGCGACGAGCTTTGATCACTGCTTTCTGTCTTCCCATGGATAGCACCTTGAGTTGTTGGTATTCATCACACGCGCCAGCATCGGCACGATTATGCGCACGAACATCAGAGGGTTGGCTTCCTTGTAAGCCATTGCTTGCATTACCGGATGACGATACAGAACGGCTACGCGCACCGTTATGCACGTCGGTAGAAATCGTATTTAGAGGTGGAGGGGAGAATTTTGTGGTGAGGAAATCGCTGCCGGAGTCTGAGCCTCCGCGCCGGGTGCTGCGGTTGATGTGTTTACCTTGTCCAGTACAGGACGCAACCATTCGCGATCTCCATAGTGAGTCAGTATCACTGCCGGGAACTACCGCTGTCTTATCTTAAGTACATCAGGAATTATCATAAATGCAACATTTATTTTACCTAGATGCAACCTTTAAGACTGCTCCTGCAGCGGAATCAGTCTCATATATGAATATTACAGAAATATAACAACAAGATAGTCATATGGAAAAATAATGTCCCCGCGAACTGTCGCAGGGACGATTATCAGGCTTCTATCAGACCCTGAGCGAGCCAGGTCTTCGCGTCACGCGCGCCGGGCAGGGCAAAGAAATAGCCGCCGCCGATGGGCTTGATGTACTCCTCCAGCGCTTCGCCGTTGAGCCGCTTCTGCACGGTGAGGAACCCTTTCTCCAGATCGTGCTGATAGCAGACAAACAGCAGTCCCATATCAAGCTGACCGGAATTGGTCACCCCCAACGAGTAGCTGTAGCCCCTGCGCATCATCAGGCTGGACTGGGTCTCTTTGGAGCGAGGATTGGCGAGACGAATATGGCTGTCCAGCGCGATGACATCTCCGTTCGGATCGCGGGCGTAGTCGGGTTCATCGTGCTCGTGCTTCATGCCGAGCGGTGCGCCGGTTTGCTTATCGCGGCCGAAGATCGTCTGCTGCTCTTTCAGCGGCGTGCGGTCCCAGAACTCCACGTGGAACTGAATGATACGCACCGCCTGATAGCTGCCACCCACCGCCCAGGCCGGTTCGCCCTGATCCGCCGTCACCCAGACCACGTTTTTCATCAACACGGTATTGCTGCTGTCCGGGTTGGCGGTACCGTCTTTGAAGCCCAGCAGGTTGACCGGCGTCTCTTTCCCTTTACTGCGCGCGGCGTGGTCAGAGATAAAACCTTCCCGCTTCCAGCGCACGCTGAGCAGATCCGGGGTGTGCTTGATGATATCGCGCAGGGCGTGGATCACCGTATCCTGGGTATTGGCGCAGATCTGCAACAGCAGATCGCCGTGGCACAGCGCCGCGTCGAGAGAGTCATTCGGGAATCGCGTCATTTTTTGCAGCGCTTTCGGCTTCTGCTTCGCCAGACCGTAGCGATCATCAAACAGCGATTCCCCCACCGACACGGTGATGGTCAGATTATCGGGAGCGATAAACGCCCCGAGGATCCCGGAATCCATCGGCGGCAGGCGCGGATTCGGTGTTTCCGGTGCCGGACCGCCCGCCGTAAGGAAGGCAATGCGCGTGGTCAACAGCCTGAACAGACGCTCAAGGTCAGCCTTATCACTCGCCAGCGAATCGAAAGCCACCAGCATCATCGAGGCCTGCTGCGGCGTCAGGATTCCTGCCTGGTGCCCACCATAAAATGGCTGCGTTTCCATACGCGCATCCGGGGAGAGCGTGCCGGGGGCGCTTTGTGGTTTTGCCGCATGCGCCACCGGACAGCCGCCCGCCAGGGCAAACGCGCCGCCCAGCGCCCCTACCCCTTTTAACAACCGACGTCGGGAAGGTTCCGCCACGTCGTACTCATCATGCTTGTTCATCGCTTAGTCCAGACCCAGAACGCCACGCAGCAGGGAGAGATCTTCCGCCAGCGTCGTAATCGGGCCTTTCAGCGCGTTACGGTCAGCATCGGTCAGCTTGTCGTAGGTTTCGAACCCGTCTTTGGTACGGTATTTCGCCAGGATGGCGTCAACTTTCTTAAAGTTGGCATCCACTTTCGCCAGCAGTTCGCCGTTCTCTTTTTGCAGCTGGGGCCGCAACAGATCGACAATTTTCTGTGCGCCATCGACGTTTGCCTGGAAGTCCCACAGGTCGGTGTGGCTGTAGCGATCTTCTTCGCCGCTGATTTTGCTCGCGGCCACTTCTTCAATCAGACCCGCAGCACCACCCACCACTTTCGACGGCGGGAAGGCCAGCTCGCTGATGCGTTTTTGCAGCTCCAGCACGTCGCTGTTGAGCTGATCGGCGTATTTTTCCATCCCTTTGGTGGAGTTATCGCCAAACAGGGCTTTTTCCAGGCGGTGGAAGCCGGTGAATTTCGGATCGGCGGCCTTCTGCTCGTAGTCGTCTTCGCGGGCGTCAATGCTGCCATCGAGGTCAGAGAACAGCTCGGCAATCGGCTCGATGCGCTCGTAGTGCTGACGTGTAGGCGCATACAGGGATTTCGCCTTTTCGATATCGCCCGCTTTCACCGCATCGGTAAAGGCTTTGGTGCCTGCCACCAGGTCAGCCGTCTCTTTGGTGACGTAGGCTTTATAGGCGGTAATGGCGTCGCCGAGGCTCAGCAGCGCGGTGCCTTTGGCCGCGTCCGCCGTCGCTGCGCCTTTGACGATCAGCTTACCTTTCGGGTTAGTCAGCAGGCCGCAGGTCATGTCATATTCCCCCGGCTGAAGATTTGCGGTCATTTTCTGGCTGAAGCCAGGCGCGATATTTTCACGCTCTTCCACCACCATCACGCCTTTCAGTATCTCCCACTCCAGCGCCTTCTGGCTGTGGTTCTGAATAATAAACTGGGTTTTACCGCTGTTAACCGTGATGGTCATCGGCTCGCACTGTTTATCGTTGACGGTGACTTTTACCTGCGGAATATCTGCTGCCTGAGCGGCGAAGGCAGACGCGAACAGCGCTGCCACACCAACCTGTAACGCGCTACGACGGAATTGAATAGCCATGTCTCTTCCCTTTAAAGTATGTTGTAACTAAACAAAGCGCTTCACGGCGCAGTACGCGACGGCTGAGCGCTGGGGCGCGATGGCATGAAGAACAGCACCAGCGCCGGAATAAGATAGATAAAGTACATCGCCACCTCGCTGACGCTCGGCGTTTCCTGATAGCCGAAGATACCTTCAAGGAGCGTGCCGGTCAGTGAGTGGGTGGAGAGAACGTTACTAAGATCAAACGCCACGTCCTGGAAGTGGTTCCACAGGCCCGCTTCATGGAAGGCGCGGATCGCCCCTGCCGCTAGCCCCGCGGCCACCAGCAAAATAAACAGGCTGGTCCACTTGAAGAACGCGCCCAGGTTAAGACGAATTCCGCCCCAGTAGAGCAGGAAGCCAAGCACAACCGCCGTGGCCAGCCCAAGCATCGCGCCCAGCGGCGGCCAGATGCCCACGTCCTGCTGAAAAGCCGCGAGCAGGAAGAACACTGACTCCAGGCCTTCACGCGCCACGGCGAAAAAAACCATCATGATCAGCGCCCAGCCGTGTTGGTTGCCTTTTTGCAGGGCGTTATCCACCGCCTGCTCCAGCTGTACCTTCACGTTACGGGAGACCTTGCGCATCCAGAACACCATCCAGGTGAGGATCACCACCGCTATTACGGCAACAATGCCTTCAAAAAGCTCTTGCTCTTTCTGAGGAAATTCACCGGTGGTTTCGTTGATAAGAATACCCAGCCCCAGGCAGAGCGCCGCGGCCAGGAAGACGCCAACCCACATCACGCCGATCCAGCGTCCACGCTGGGTGCGCTTCAGATAACTGGCGATAAGGCTAACAATCAGGGCCGCTTCAAGGCCTTCACGTAACATAATGAGAAAAGGAACAAACATGCAGACACCTTAAATGTTTATCGCGGTCAACTGATGCAAAGAAAGGTAAATTCTTGTGATAGTGATTATCATTACGGCTACAAGAAAAACAAGCGAAATATGTGGAGTTTTGATGACCAGATGTAAACGCATTGCGGAATAATAATTGCCTGAGTAACCGTTGCGTTTATAAGGTATAACGAAAATGCCCATTTACGGTTAACCGGGGCTGTGGCTAAATGTCCGCCTCGAAAACCAACTGAAAATAAACCATGTTTAAAATTGTCCATTTCCTGCTGGCGCTGGTGATTATTCTTGCGCTTGCCTGGCTGGTGAGTTTCGACCGCCGAAAAATTCGCATTCGTTTCGTTTTACAGCTGATCGTGATTGAAATCGCGCTGGCATTCTTTTTTCTGCATGCAGAAAGCGGCCTGTTCATTATTAAACATGTCTCCGGTTTCTTTGAGTCACTGCTTAAATTCGCTGCCGAAGGGACGAATTTTGTCTTTGGCGGGATGGGTGAAAAAGGGCTGGCGTTCATTTTCCTTGGCGTGCTCTGCCCCATTATTTTTATCTCGGCGCTGATTGGTATTCTGCAGCACTGGCGTATTCTGCCGATCTTTATTCGGGTTATCGGGACGCTGCTGTCAAAACTGAACGGCATGGGCAAGCTGGAATCCTTTAACGCGGTGAGCTCACTGATACTCGGTCAGTCTGAAAACTTCATTGCCTACAAGGGCGTGTTGGGCGATCTCTCCTCACGCCGCCTGTTTACGATGGCTGCAACGGCGATGTCGACGGTTTCGCTGTCGATTGTCGGTGCCTATATGACCATGCTCGACGCCAGATTTGTCGTCGCGGCACTGATCCTGAACATGTTCAGCACCTTTATTATCCTTTCGGTCATTAACCCGGCCCGCCCGGAAGCCGAATCCGATATCAAACTGGAAAAGCTGCATGAATCCCAGAGCTTCTTTGAAATGCTGGGCGAATATATTCTGGCCGGTTTTAAGGTGGCGATGATTATTCTGGCGATGCTGATTGGCTTTATCGCCCTTATTAGCGCCGTTAATGCCCTCTTCTCCAGCGTATTTGGCCTGAGCTTCCAGCAGATTCTGGGTTACGTGTTTTATCCGCTGGCGTGGCTTATTGGTATTCCGCTGAGCGATGCCTTAAGCGCGGGCAGTATTATGGCAACCAAACTGGTGGCGAATGAATTTGTGGCGATGATCGAGCTGCAAAAAATAGCCCACCAAATGTCACCGCGCGGGCTGGGCATTTTATCCGTATTTCTGGTGTCGTTCGCTAACTTTGCCTCCATTGGTATTGTGGCGGGGGCAATAAAAGGTCTGAACGAGCAACAGGGTAATGTGGTGTCGCGGTTTGGTTTACGCCTGGTATACGGGGCAACGCTGGTGAGTTTGCTGTCGGCGAGCTTTGCGGGGTTGGTGTTGTAAGTTTTGTGCGGTTAATGCCCGGCGGCGCTTCGCTTACACGGGCCTACGATACAACAACGGCGGGATTTCCCGCCGTTTTTTATTAAAACTGTACGCACACCGGCTGGTCGACCCGCATCACCGACTCCTGTGCGAAGCGGGATTTATAAATACCGCGTAAAGCCTCAATGTTTTTCTCGCTCTGCGCGTCTTTGCCGTGGATCAGCATCAGCGCCTTGCTCGGCTCGCGCGCCACCTTGCCGTCGTTGCCCAGCCACTGACCGCGGGCATCAAACACCGTTAAGCCATCGCGAAAGCGCGGCGTCACGTCCTGGTCGACAAACTGCTGCCATTCGTTGCCTGTAATTTGCGCCCCGGCAGGACGGTTTAAGCCGAAATAGAGCGTGGTTTGCTGCATCTGATTTTCTGCTTTGCAGGTTTCCACCGCCGCATGCTGCGCGGGTGCGTTACAGCCCGCCAGCATCACGAATGCTGCCACCATTAGCCCTGTTTTAATTCTCATTGATGAAGACTCACATAGGTGAAAGGACTATCCCCTCTCCCCACCGGGGAGAGGGTTAGGGTGAGAGGGAAATTACTCAGCCTGGAGCTTAGACGGCGGCGCTGAGTGGTAATGCGCATCCGCTTCCGCAAAGCGCTTCTGCATAGATGCAGACGGCGCTTTACCCAGCAGGCTAAACACCACAATACCGAGGCTGCCGAAGATGAAGCCCGGGATAATTTCGTACAGGCCCAGCCACGCGAACTGTTTCCAGACGATAACGGTAACCGCACCGATGATCATCCCCGCCAGCGCGCCGTTGCGGGTCATGCGTGACCACAGAACGGAGAATAGCACCACCGGACCAAATGCGGCGCCAAAGCCCGCCCACGCGTAGCTCACCAGCCCCAGCACGCGGTTTTCCGGGTTAGCCGCCAGCGCAATCGCCACCAGCGCCACCAGCAGCACCATAAAACGCCCTACCCACACTAACTCTTTCTGGCTCGCGCCCTTACGCAGGAACGCTTTGTAGAGGTCTTCGGTGATGGCACTGGAGCACACCAGCAGCTGACAGCTCAGGGTGGACATGACTGCCGCCAGGATCGCGGAGAGCAGGATACCGGCAATCCACGGGTTGAACAGGATCTGCGCCAGCTCGATGAACACGCGCTCGGCGTTCTGGTTCACCGCGCCCGCCTGCGCCGGGTTGTTGTTGAAGTAGGCGATACCGAAGAAACCGACCGCGCACGCCCCCGCCAGACACAGGATCATCCACGTCATGCTGATGCGACGCGCGTGAACGATGGTGTGGTGAGAATCCGCCGCCATAAAGCGCGCCAGAATGTGCGGCTGACCGAAGTAGCCCAGGCCCCATCCCATCAGGGAGACGATGGCCACGAAGTTCAGCCCTTTCAGCATATCGACGTTTTCGATGCTCTTCTGCTTGATCACTTCCAGCGATTCGCCAAAGCCGCCGACGGTAAAAATCACAATTATCGGGGTAAGGATCAGGGCGAAAATCATCAGACTCGCCTGCACGGTATCGGTCCAGCTTACCGCCAGGAATCCGCCCACGAAGGTATAGAGGATGGTCGCGGCCGCACCGGCCCACAGCGCCGTTTCATAGCTCATGCCGAAGGTGCTTTCGAACAGACGCGCGCCCGCCACAATGCCGGAGGCACAGTAGATGGTGAAGAACAGCAGGATCACCACCGCAGAGATAATACGCAATATGCGGCTGTTATCTTCAAAGCGTCCCGTGAAGTAATCCGGCAGCGTCAGGGCGTTGTTGTTGGCTTCGGTATGCACACGCAGACGGCCTGCTACCAGCTTCCAGTTGATCCATGCGCCAACGGTCAGGCCGATGGCGATCCAGCTTTCGGAGATACCGGAGATGAAAATCGCGCCCGGCAGCCCCATCAGCAGCCAGCCGCTCATGTCGGATGCGCCCGCTGAGAGTGCGGTGACCATCGGGCCCAAGCTGCGCCCGCCGAGGATGTAGTCGTCAAAGTTTTTAGTGGAACGCCATGCCAAAAACCCTATCAGGATCATGCCAAAAATATAAACGAGAAATGTCACCAGCATCGGTGTGCTAATAGCCATTCAAATTCTCCAAAATGTCGAGCGACAGCCGTCCGGGCTGCCTTGTTATGTCATCACCGGAACGTAGTGATGTGTGTATGTGTTTCCGTTGGGCGCGCTATCCTGCCGTATACGCATCCCACTGACAAACGATTTAACACTGCATTTACATGAATTTCATCCCTGGTTTTATACGTCTTTCCTATAGGTTGCACTCGCTCACGCTTTTACGGGTTGCACCTTTAAAAAGTGTTAAGCACCGCATAAAAACTGGGCTCAGAAACCGCCGCGCGTTCTTTTTCACAGCTAACTAATCGTTAACAATCCATTCATTTTCCAGCTTGCAGACCAGGTCACATTTAACACGGTTGCACAAAGTTGCAACATGGTGGATATTTCACGCTATCAACAGAACGCTATTACAGAACAACAGGAGTTTTGGCATGGGGATGACCACCATGGGGGTTAAGCTGGATGACGCTACCCGCGAACGGATTAAAACCGCTGCGACCCGTATCGACCGCACGCCGCACTGGTTAATCAAGCAGGCGATTTTTAACTATCTGGAAAGACTGGAGAGTGAAGAAGGTCTGCCGGAGCTGCCTGCCCTGCTGGCGGGCGCTGCGAACGAAGGCGAAGAGGCCGCGACGGCCGCTGATGAGAACCACCAGCCGTTCCTGGAATTTGCCGAGCAGATCCTGCCGCAGTCCGTCAGCCGCGCCGCCATTACCGGCGCCTATCGCCGTGCCGAAACCGACGCCGTGCCGATGCTGCTGGAGCAGGCGCGCCTGCCGGAAGCCGTTGCCGCTCAGGCGCACAGCCTGGCGTATCAGCTCGCCGACAAGCTGCGTAATCAGAAAACCGCCAGCGGACGCGCCGGTATGGTGCAGGGTCTGTTGCAGGAGTTCTCCCTCTCCTCGCAGGAAGGCGTGGCGCTGATGTGTCTGGCGGAAGCGCTGCTGCGTATTCCGGATAAAGCCACCCGCGATGCCCTTATCCGCGACAAAATCAGCAACGGCAACTGGCACTCCCACATTGGCCGCAGCCCGTCCCTGTTTGTGAACGCCGCCACCTGGGGCCTGCTGTTTACCGGCAAGCTGGTCTCCACCCATAACGAAGCCAACCTGTCGCGCTCCCTGAACCGTATTATCGGCAAGAGCGGCGAGCCGCTGATCCGCAAGGGCGTGGACATGGCGATGCGCCTGATGGGCGAGCAGTTCGTCACCGGGGAAACCATTGCCGAAGCGCTGGCGAACGCCCGCAAGCTGGAAGACAAAGGCTTCCGCTACTCCTACGACATGCTGGGCGAAGCGGCGCTGACCGCCGCCGACGCGCAGGCCTACATGGTCTCTTACCAGCAGGCGATCCACGCCATCGGTAAAGCGTCCAACGGTCGCGGTATTTATGAAGGGCCAGGCATTTCTATCAAGCTTTCCGCCCTGCACCCGCGCTACAGCCGCGCGCAGTACGACCGGGTGATGGAAGAACTCTACCCGCGCCTGAAGTCCCTGACCCTGCTGGCGCGCCAGTATGACATCGGCATCAACATCGACGCCGAAGAGGCGGATCGTCTGGAGATCTCCCTCGATCTGCTGGAAAAACTGTGCTTCGAGCCGGAGCTGGCGGGCTGGAACGGGATTGGTTTCGTTATCCAGGCCTACCAGAAACGCTGCCCGTTCGTCATTGACTACCTGATTGACCTGGCCAGCCGCAGCCGTCGCCGCCTGATGATCCGTCTGGTGAAGGGCGCCTACTGGGACAGCGAAATCAAACGCGCCCAGATGGAAGGACTGGAAGGCTATCCGGTCTATACCCGCAAGGTCTACACCGACGTCTCTTACCTCGCCTGCGCGAAAAAACTGCTCGGCGTGCCGAACCTGATTTATCCGCAGTTCGCCACCCACAACGCCCACACCCTGGCGGCGATCTACAGCCTGGCGGGTCAGAACTACTATCCGGGCCAGTACGAGTTCCAGTGTCTGCATGGCATGGGTGAACCGCTGTACGAGCAGGTGACCGGTAAAGTGGCCGACGGCAAGCTGAACCGTCCGTGCCGTATTTATGCCCCGGTAGGTACCCACGAAACCCTGCTGGCCTACCTGGTGCGTCGTCTGCTGGAGAACGGGGCGAACACCTCCTTCGTTAACCGCATCGCCGATACCACCCTGCCGCTGGACGAACTGGTGGCCGATCCGGTACAGGCCGTAGAGAAGATGGCGGCGCAGGAAGGCCAGATTGGTCTGCCGCATCCGAAGATTGCCCTGCCGCGCGAGCTGTATGGTGCAGGTCGCGTCAACTCGGCGGGTCTGGATCTCGCCAACGAACACCGTCTGGCGTCGCTCTCTTCTGCCCTGCTTAACAGCGCATTGCAGAAGTGGCAGGCCAAACCGATCCTTGAGCAGTCCGTTGAAGACGGTGAAATGCAGCCGGTGATCAACCCGGCAGAGCCGAAGGATATCGTCGGCTACGTGCGCGAAGCCACAGAAGCGGAAGTGGATCAAGCTTTGGAGAGCGCGGTGAACAACGCGCCAATCTGGTTTGCCACCCCGCCGCAGGAGCGTGCCGCCATTCTGGAACGCGCGGCGGTGCTGATGGAAGATCAGATGCAGCAGCTTATCGGCATTCTGGTGCGTGAAGCGGGTAAAACCTTCAGCAACGCCATCGCCGAAGTGCGTGAGGCGGTCGACTTCCTGCACTACTACGCCGGTCAGGTGCGTGATGATTTCGACAACGAAACGCACCGTCCGCTCGGCCCGGTGGTCTGTATCAGCCCGTGGAACTTCCCGCTGGCAATCTTCACCGGCCAGATTGCCGCGGCCCTTGCCGCAGGCAACAGCGTGCTGGCAAAACCGGCAGAGCAGACTCCGCTGATTGCCGCTCAGGGCATCAACATTCTGCTGGAAGCGGGCGTACCGGCGGGCGTGGTGCAGCTGTTGCCGGGGCGCGGTGAAACGGTGGGTGCCAAACTGACCTCCGATAACCGCGTGCGCGGCGTGATGTTTACCGGTTCGACCGAAGTAGCCTCCCTGCTGCAACGCAACATCGCCACCCGTCTGGATGCGCAGGGCCGTCCAACGCCGCTGATCGCTGAAACCGGCGGCATGAACGCCATGATCGTGGACTCCTCCGCGCTCACTGAGCAGGTCGTCGTTGACGTGCTGGCCTCTGCCTTCGACAGCGCGGGTCAACGCTGTTCCGCCCTGCGCGTGCTGTGCTTACAGGATGACGTGGCTGACCACACGCTGAAGATGCTGCGCGGTGCGATGGCGGAATGCCGCATGGGCAACCCGGGCCGTCTCACCACCGATATCGGGCCGGTGATCGACGCGGAAGCCAAAGCCAACATCGAAAACCACATTCAGACCATGCGTGCCAAAGGCCGTCCGGTGTTCCAGGCGGTGCGTGAGAACAGTGAAGATGCCCGCGAGTGGCAGACCGGCACCTTCGTGCCGCCAACGCTGATTGAGCTGGCAAGCTTCGACGAGCTGAAAAAAGAGGTCTTCGGCCCGGTACTGCACGTTGTGCGCTACAACCGTAACAACCTCAACGAGCTGATCGATCAGATCAACGCCTCGGGTTACGGCCTGACGCTCGGCGTGCATACCCGTATCGACGAAACCATTGCCCAGGTGACCGGCAATGCTAAAGTCGGCAACCTGTACGTCAACCGTAATATGGTCGGCGCAGTCGTGGGCGTGCAGCCGTTCGGCGGCGAAGGCCTCTCCGGCACGGGCCCGAAAGCGGGCGGTCCGCTCTATCTGTACCGTCTGCTGGCAAACCGTCCGGAAAATGCGCTGGGCGTGACGCTGGCGCGTCAGGACGCGGACTATCCGGTGGATGCGCAGGTGAAAGCCGTGCTGACCCAGCCTCTGGACGCGCTGATTAAGTGGGCAGAAAACCGCCCTGAACTGCGTGCAATTGCGCAGCAGTACGGCGAGCTGGCGCAGGCCGGTACCCAGCGCCTGCTGCCGGGTCCAACCGGTGAGCGCAACACCTGGACGCTGATGCCGCGCGAGCGTGTGCTGTGCATGGCGGATGACGAGCATGATGCGCTGGTGCAGCTGGCAGCCGCTACAGCAACGGGCTGTGAGGTGCTGTGGCCGGAAGATGCGCTGCATCGCGATCTCGCCAAACAGCTGCCGAAAGCGGTCTCGGCCCGCATTCGCTTTGCGAAGGTCGATGCGCTGCTGACGCAGCCGTTTGATGCGGTGATCTACCATGGTGATTCCGACCAGCTGCGCGAACTGTGTGAGCAGGTTGCGGCCCGCAGCGGTGCCATCGTTTCCGTGCAGGGCTTTGCGCGCGGGGAAACCAACCTGCTGCTGGAGCGTCTGTACGTGGAGCGCTCGCTCAGCGTCAACACCGCGGCGGCAGGCGGTAACGCCAGCCTGATGACAATCGGTTAATCGTGTAAACTCTCCCCGGTGACGCTACGCTTACCGGGGCTATATAACAGCCGCAGGCCGGATAAGCACAGCGCATCCGGCTTTTTTACATGGAGGGGATGATGAAAAGAGTATTTCTCGCAGGTGCAGCCCTGCTCATGAGCGCCAGCGCGCTTGCCGACGAGTGCAACAACGCGACCACCCAGCTCGAACTGAACACCTGTAGCGCGCAGCAGTACCAGGCCGCCGATAAAAAGCTCAACGAGACCTATCAGGCCGCCATCAAACGTGCGGCTGCACCTCAGCGCGATCTGCTGAAAAAGGCGCAGCAGGCGTGGATCAGCCTGCGCGACGCGGACTGTGCGTTTATCGGTTCGGGTACGGAAGGCGGGAGCGTTCAGCCAATGATTGTGAACCAGTGTCTGGCGGAAAAAACCGTGGAGCGCGAAGCGTTTCTGGCCACGCTGATGCAGTGTGAAGAGGGCGACTTAAGCTGTCCCCTCCCGCCGGGCTGACGCGGCACTGAACTATTCCCTCTCCCACAGGGCTGAGGGTTCCCCACAAATTAATGCGAGCACTGAGCAATCCCCTCGCCCCTCCGGGG